>CAYTID010000005.1:0-51797 GCA_964437735.1 uncultured Ignavibacteriaceae bacterium
GAACCGACGACCTGCGGTTTACGAAACCGCTGCTCTACCACTGAGCTACACCAGCAACCAACGTGGAATATAAACATACTTTTTGAAAAGGAAAAGAAATAATTACTTGTCGCCAATCCGTTCCAATCCCTTTTTCGCGTCGACGTTACCAGGTTCGAGCTGGAGTACTTTTTTATATTCAATTCGGGCTTCATCAGCTAATTTTTTATTTAACTCATCCTCACCTTCTATTCGTAGGAAAATTAATCCCTGCGCTAACCAAAGGTGAGCCTGAGCACTTTTTTGATTGTACTCGATAGCTTGCCGGAAATGTTTTACTGCTTCTTCAATTTTCCGACGATTTTCATCCGGATCATCTCCCCTGCTTAGGATTATAGCTTGTCCAAGCAAAAGTCGTAAACCTGAATCGTCAGCCCCTGCTGCGATTCCTTTCTTTGCCCATTCAATCGCATTAGGATACCGTTGTTTTTGAAAATATATTGTTGTAATCATATTATAAGCTTCGAGAAGTTCATTGCGATATTTTTGCGATTGATCTCCAATCAAAGCTAAAACCTCATCGTATTCTTTTTTAGCAGCTTCCAAAGAATCCATAAAGGCATAAGTCTGGGCGAGGCGCAACCTGCTTCCCATATAATCAGGTCTTAATTCAACTGCTCTTCTGAGTAAAGATCGGCTTTTTTCAAAGTTTTTTAACTGCACATAAGAAGCAGCTGCATTTAGATAAGCGCTAAGCGAAAATGAATCAACGGCTATTTTCCTCTCATACGCCAAAGCGGATTCATCATATCGTCGAAGAAACATATACATTGCTCCAAGGTCGGTGTATGCATCTACTAAGGTTGAATCTAATGTAACAGCATTTTCATACGATTGAATTGCCAATTCTTTTTTATCCTGACCATATTGTGCTTTACCGAGTATAAAATAGTCTTCCGCGGTCAACTTGGTTTTTCTTTGCAATTGAAGAATTGTCTCTTCGGCTTTCGTAAAATTCTTTAATTCAATTAATGAAAAAGATTTAAAACGGTAAGCCTCAATATTGGAGCTATCTAATTTAATTACATTATCAGCAGCTTTGATTGTATTCTCATAATCTCTGATCTCATAGAGGGATGTCATATACAATATATTGGGTTCAAGGTTATTCGGTTGAAGTTCAGACAATTTTTGATACATCCGCGAAGCATTAAAAAATTGTTTTGCCAAAAAATATATTTTCCCCAACTCATCATAAAAAAGTGAATTTGTAGAATCAAGTTGTATTGCCGTCAGATATTCTTTAGCTGCTTCATTCCATCTTTTTAATTTCTTATATGATTGGGCAAGCTTCAGATGAGCTTCGACATATCCCATATTCAAATCTACGGCTTTTTGGTATTCAATAATGGCGGCAGGAGTAATATTTTGCGCAGCATAAACATCCCCTATACTTAAATAAATAGCGGCATTCTTACTGTCAAGTTCCCGCGCTTGTGTAAATGCAATTAACGCTGCATCAAGCGAATCGATTTTGTGCAACGATTTACCCAACAAGAAATAAAGCTCGGGATTTTTCTTTTGTTTTTTCATTGCCTCTCTGAACAGTGAAATCGCTTTTGTATAATTTGCTTTTTCATATGCTTCCTTCCCCGAGATAAATGCATCCTGGGAAAAAACAGACCTATTTGTTCCGCAAAATGATATAACAAACAAAAGTGTTATGATGGCTATTTTTTTCACTTTATTACTCCTCTTTATTTAACTGAATAATTCTGACCGGCATTGCAGCGGGGACCAAATGATTATTTAAAACTATTTTTTGTCCCTGCACACTGGTTGCAAAAGATATAAATCCGCTTGCCAGTCCATAACTTTTAATATTTGATATAATATAAATATTCGCACGCAACGGATACTGATTTCTGTATACGTATGCTTGTGCCGGAGAAAAGTAGACCCCTGTTACGCCAAGTGAATCACTAATTTCCGAGTTATCGCTTATTTTTAAAAATTTTAATTTAGTAAAAGAAGTATCATAATAATTCATACCTATCAAACCAATCGCATTCGGTTTATTAGATACCTCATTGATTACAGAATCAATTGAATATAACGAAATAAAATGATTTGGTAAAACAGTTTTTATATCAAATTTATTTATAAGGAATTCATATTCATCCGTATTTCTTTCAGGTATGAAAAATTGAATGCTTGATGAATTATTTTTCCAGCCAAGGTCTTTCCAATATTTTATTTTATTTCTACAGATACTATCAAGTTGTGAAGTCCGCAAACGGTCAATCGGATTATTTTTATGTACAAGTACAACAAATCCGCCTTGAGCAATATAATGTTCGTGAACGTTTAATTTTGCATTTTTAACTACATTCTGTTCCTCTTCATTAAGTGAGCGCGAAACAATTACAGCTTCAACACTATCATTCAACAGGTGAACGATTGCCTCACGAGATGAGGAGATATTTATATCAATCTTAGTGTCGGTATAAATATTTTCATATTTTTTCACCATTTGACGAGCCATGGGGGCAACAGATTCCGAAGAAAAGATGACAATCTTACCGAAAGTGGGCGACTCGGTTTTTTCACCTGGCTGACAACCTGTAATTAATAGTATTACAAAAAAAAATATGGCAATATTAATTTTCATCTCTTTTATTTCTTTGTTGTTTCGCCCAAATTGTTACTGCCCTGTAAATTCCGTAAAGAATAAAAACTATTCCTATAATGTACCTGAAATTTTCCGGAATATTCTTAGGTAAAAGCAATCCGGTCAGCATTGCGACACCGACAACACTGACGATAAATGAAACTATATATCCAAATAATGCCAGTATCTTGAAAGTCTTTTTTTTCAATTAAAACCGTCCTGCTTTTACCTTCGATAAAATGAAGTTAATTTTTTAACTTAAATTTAAATGGAATTGCAACCCACACTGCAACAGGACCATTGTTCATAATGGCTGGTGTAAATACCCATTGCATTGCAGCATTGACTGCAGATTCATTAAATATTTCAGCATCACTTTTTATCACAATTGCCTTCTTTGGCTTTCCTTCTTTATCAACCCATATTTTTACCCAAACCGTCCCTTCCATCTGAGCGCGTTGAGCAAGATCAGGGTATACCGGTGTAATCTGTTTTACCGGTACGGGTTGTTTTTCCACAGGAACAAAATCCGGAGGTGGTTCGTCATCAAATATTTTTATATCCTGTTCAATAGTCAATCCGGCACCGAGATCACCGGGATCGACCGTAACAGGACTCATTTGTTGACTCATTTCCTGTTGAGTTGCCAAAGTTTGTTCCGGACTTACTTCTGCATCCGGAACTGGAACCGGGACACCGATTGTCGGTTTCGCAGTCGGAGCCGTAATAGCAAGCTGAGGTGCGGCTTCAGTATTTGTTATTGACGGCGGTGGACCGAGTTCTGTATATTTCATTATCCGCATCATGTACACCGGTTCATCTTCCTGTGACAGGTAATTGGCTAGAAAATAAGTTCCAATTACACTGAGATGAAGGAGTACGGCAAGTGTTAAAGCGATACCGGAATATCTAGCGCTTAGAGCTCGCAATTCCTGCATTCCATAATGCAACTTTACAGTTGCTGTTTTAACCATAATATATCATTCCTTTCCTATGATGAAACTTTTGCGAGTACCTTCAAGTCGATTTCTTGCATAGGAGCAATACTAAATCTTGAAACACCCGATATATTAAATTCATCTATTATATCTACCATCATGTGGTATTTTCCGCCTCGTTCTATCTTTAATAACACTGTTAGCTTGGGATTTTGTTCTTGTCTTTCCCGAAGCAAAGCACGAAGATTATCAAATTCGACCTTTTTGGGACTTTCTATACCGATATTCCAATAAATCGAAGCATCTTCTTTTACACGGATTGTCATTAAATTACTTTCAGCTATTTCTACTTTTACATCAGAGTCAGGTGGTAAATTAATCTCCATCGTCTGCGGTTTAGTCATAGTTGTTGTTAACATAAAAAAGGTCAGCAACAAAAATGCTATATCAACCATCGGAGTCATATCTATAGCGATCCCAACCCGACGTGGTTTACGTTTCTTACCTTTCTTTTTTTCGTGCCCTCGTGGGGCAGCACCGTCGACAGCACCCATATATTTACTCCTTAGTTATGTTCAAAATTAGTTATTAAATTGAAACGCGTAATCTGGGTTTTTTGTAAGATGTCCATGACGTCTTGTGTAATTCCATAATTAGCGTCTTTATCACCTTTAACAACCGTTCTTAATTTCGGATTTGTGATACGTGCTTTCACTAAAAGATCCGGTAAATCCCTGACTGTCACTTCCACACTTGGCGCTAATTTAGCCATAGCTTCCGGTGATTTGTATTGATTTCTGACATCGGGAGGATAAAATTCCCAATTCCTTTTTACAATTTCACCTAAAACTCTTGATTTGGCAATCTGGGCATCAAGTCCGAGAAATATTCTATCGTCTTTTGTGATTGTTATCATCATTACATCCGACTCGGGTAATTTGTATTCCGAATGAGAGAACGGGAGTTCAATAACCACCTCTTCAGGTGGTTTAAATTTTGTAGTTAACATGAAAAATGTAAGTAATAAGAATGCGATATCAACAAACGGTGTCATATCGATCCTGATTTTTACACGTCCTTTCTTAATTCTAGGCATAGTTTAAACTCCTATTATTTTGATTTGGACATTAAGGTCTGAATCATGTTATATCCTGCTTCATCAATCATATATGTGAAAGTATCGACTTTGTTAACGAAGAAATTATATGCAATGATACCGGCGATAGCTGCAAATAAACCACCGGCTGTATTAATAAGAGCTTCCGAGATACCAATTGATAATTGAATGGCATCAGGTGCGCCGGCTTGTGCTAATGCACGGAATGCACGTATCATTCCTACGGTTGTTCCTAACAAACCAACCATGGTAGCTGTTGATGCGATTGTTGATAATGCGATTAAATTTCTCTCGAGAACCGGCATTTCCAAAGAAGTAGCTTCTTCTATTGATCGTTGGACTTCTGCCATTTCTTTTTCAGCTTCCCAACCTTTTTCTTCTTTCGAAATTACTTTGTATCTTTCCAAGCCTGTTTTAACAATATTTGCGAGAGAACCGCGTTGTTTATCACATGCGGCTATTGCCGAATCAATATTCCCTGCCTGAAGATCACGTTGAATCTGACGAACGAAAGTAGCCATAGAACCTTTACCTTTCGCCTTACCAAGTGAAAACATGCGTTCAAAAATATAAGTTATTACTAAAATTGATAACATTATCAATACCGGAACGAAAACTCCACCCACAAATACAGTTCCGAGAAGTGTAGTTGGCTGGTGTCGTGCTTCGCCGTCTTTGAAATTGGCAGGATCGCCGAGAATAAACCACCATATTGATACTGATATCACGGCGGCTAATACAAATACGATTAGTGAAAACATATTTTGTTTCATTTTTTAACTCCTTAATGGTTGTTTGTATAGTTTATTGTGTTAGTTGATTGATATTTATTTACAGCCTCGTCAGTATTATCGTATATTTCAAATACTGTACTTAATTTTGTTATTATAAAAATATTTTTAATTGACTTGTTTACGCCACTCAACAGAATTTCTCCGCCGTTCCGGGAGAAATTAGTATATACAGAAATTAAAGCCCCGATTCCTATACTATTTATTAAATTAACTTTACTTAAATCGATGATTACTCTTTTTATACCCTGTTCAATAAAATCTGAAACAGCATCTTTTAGCTTTTCGATTTCTTCTTCGCTTATCAGAGACGATTTAAACTCGATTATACCAACCGCTCCGCTATTTATTGTTCTTGTTCTCATTTAAATTCAATAAATTTTATTTTTATAATTATATTTTTACAAAAACGATGCCAGAATATATTCCAAAAACGTTTTAATTTAAGGACTTTTTTGACAAGAGATTGTTATTCGATTATCTCTAACCTTGCATTATGCAACTAATAATTAACCGATTTTAAAAAAACATTGCTATATGTGTGATAATCAATAATTTAATAAGAATTGCAATTTGCAATATTATAAATTATACTTTTTTCTTTTTCTCCATAGGGTGGCAGGATCTATCCCAAGCAGGAGCGATGCTTCCTCCAAATCCGCGGCAACGCCAAGCACTCTTTTAATTTGTCGGATTTCAGTTTCTTGTAATGAAAGTATTCCCGATTTACCTTCCGTTGCTTTCTGAACTTCATTTGGCAAGTAGTCCGGTTTGATTAAACCATCTTTCGCAAACACTACACATCTTTCGATTACATTTTCTAGCTCTCGCACATTCCCGGGCCAGCGATATGTAGTAAGTAATTTTAACGCCTCCGGTGAAAATTCAACTTCTTTTTTGTTACTGAATTTTTCAACGAAATGTTGCATTAGAACTAGTATATCTTCAGGTCTCTCTCTCAAAGGGGGTAGTTCGATTCTTACTGCATTAAGCCTGTAATAAAGGTCTTCTCTAATCAATCCGGAATCTATAGCTTCTTCTAATTTTCTATTGGTTGCAGCGATGACACGGACATCTACTTTTCGGGTTTTATTTTCACCGATTCTTTCAAACTCCTTATCCTGAAGAAAACGTAATAATTTTACTTGAACTGTCTGTGGTAATTCTCCTATTTCATCGAGCAAAATAGTTCCACTCTCGGCAGCTTCAAATCTGCCAGTTCGATCCTTTATCGCACCTGTATAGGATCCTTTAATATGACCAAATAATTCACTTTCTAAAAGTGTCTCCGGCAATGCAGCACAACTGACTTTAACAAATGGTTTAGATTTTCTTCCGCTATGATTATGGATGAACCGAGCTAACATCTCTTTACCTGTCCCACTTTCACCAACGATTAGAACGCTCAGACCTGAATTGGCAGCTTGCCTTGCTAAATCAAGTTGCTTTAACACCAACGGATTTCTCGTAACAAATTCGCTTTCTTCACGAGTCTCTTCAAGTTGTTGTCGTAATTGACGAACCTCGTTTTTTAACCGATGGTGTTCATAGACTCTCTCTGTAAACAGTTGAAATTCCTGCATATCAAATGGTTTTTGAAGAAAATCCTCCGCTCCGTTTTTAATTGCCTCAACTGCGCTTTCTATCGAACCGTGAGCCGTAATAATAACAACAGTTGTGTGTGGAGATTTTTGTTTGCAGATTTTTAGTAATTGCAATCCATCGATCGGTGACATTTTCAAATCAAAGAAAGCGATATCATACTCCTTGTCGTTCAATGACTGACTCGCGTCAAGCGGATTTGCTATAGCCTCGACATCAAAACCGACTGATTCCAAATAGATTTTTAAAGTTTTCAGAATATTCGGTTCATCATCAACTACTAATATTTTTCCTCTAAAGGTCATATTGTATATTTTTCCTCATTTTCCAGCGGAATCGTAAAATAAAAAACACTCCCTTTTTCAAATTCACTTTCAGCCCATATCTCGCCGCCATACATTTGAACAATTTCTTTCGCTATTGCTAAACCCAATCCAACACTTCCGGGAGTAGACTCCAGAGTTCCTTTTACTTGTACAAATTTATCGAATATAGTAGATAAATTTTCTTCTGAAATTCCCTTCCCCGTATCTTTAATGCTAACCATAATTTCATTTATTTCGACGGAAGATGTAATTTCAATTGCACCGCCTTCGGGTGTGTATTTCAATGCGTTATTTACTAAGTTACTAATTACCCAACTGAATTGCTGTGCGTCCCCGGTAAATTTTGGTATATTTTCAGATAAATGTAGTATTAAATTTATAGATTTTTCCTTAATCGGGAGAAGAATAGGTTGTATACTATCCTGAATTATCTCATTGATTGAAATGAGTTCTTTTTTAAATTGAAATTTTCCCGATTCAAGCCTTGATAATTCCAATAGCTCCCTTACTAATTTTGTCAAACGATTCGCATCATGTTTTGCTGATTTTAACAATTCTTGTTGTTCAGGATTTACTTCTCCTACTATCCCCTGATTAATAAGATCGAGTGTCATATTGATTGATGTAAGGGGTGTCCGAAATTCATGAGATACGGTTGCCATGAATTCTGATTTCATTTTATCAAGCTGCTTAAATTGTGTTACATCCTGTAAAATCAGCACAGTTCCCGATTTTTCTCCTTTCGCTAAAGGGATTTCGGAAACTTGCGGACGAATGTAGACATCTTTTTCATCCAGCTTAAAGAGGAGATATGGCTGATTAGTAAATTTATCCGATGAAGGATCAGTTAAAATACTTATAACTCTCTCATCTTTTATTAGTTTGCTGATATGAATATTTTCAATGCAGGGAGTATCAATTTTCAATAAATTACGAGCGGCTTCATTGATTAACAAAATATTCTCTTTTTTATCACAAACTATAATAGCATCCGAAATATTTTTTACAATAGTTTCTGATTTTTGTTTTTCTTCTAGAATTTTTTCGATATTCAATGCTTCAAATCGGCGAAGTCGTTCTGTCATTTTGTTAAATTCACGGCTGAGTTCTCCAAACTCATCATCGGTTAATATATCTGTTTTTAAATCGAGTCGTCCCCTCCCTATTTTTTTTACAGTGCTCGTTAATCGCTCGGCAGGTTCTACTATCGATCGGGTATATTGTACACCGGCAATTATACTCAATGTTACTGCAAAAAGGGAAGCTATCAATACTGCATAAGAGGCTTCACTCGCAATCTTTCTGGCTCGCTTATCCAGGTCAAACATTTCCTGCTGGTTTAATTCAATCAATCTGAAACAACTCTGTTTTAATATTTCATTTACAGGTCTGATATTGTTGAAATGATATGATTTTGCAATTTGGTGCAACTGTTCATCCATCACAAAAAGCATGACGGTATCGGCGAGTTCCACATACCTGATGTGGTACATTTGAATTGTATCCAGGATCGACTGGTGCTGCTCGTGAGTAATATGTTCGCTGGTTTTTTGAAACCATTGAAAATAGTCAAAACTGCTTTTTTTGTAAGCATCGAGACTTCGTTTTGATTTGGTGCTGATAAAAGCGACTAGAGCGTTATCCAACAGCTCTTGTGATTTCACCATATTTTCAGCGGCAATTACATTTAAATAATTTTCACGAATAATCTGATCAACTGAACTGCCAAGCCGATTAAAATTGATAATCGCCCAGATAGTAATAAAAACACTTATTCCCACGAGAATGAAATAACTGATAGAAATTTTGAAGCGGAGACTTTTAAAGAATGGAATATCCATTATTGATTTCTTTTACATTCAATCTAGAATGTATAATTTCAATGGTTTGAAAAGGATAAACATTAATCTTTTAAAATTTTTGAGATTGTTTTCTGGATCTGATCCATGTCAATTGGTTTGGAGAGAATTCCGCAAAAGTCGGGATCTTGGATATCTTTTAATATTCGTTCATTTTCGTAGCCGCTGATAAACAGAAAGGGAACGGTTTTGAGCTCTGAAATCTGTCGCACTTTATGGTACAACTCAATACCTCCGATACGAGGCATCATAACATCCGCTATTATTAAATCAGGTATATACTCAGATAGTTTATCGAGCGCTTCTTGACCGTCGTAAACCAATTCCACTTCATAACCATCCATAAGAATCAAATCCCGAAGTATTTCGGCAAAGCCGACTTCATCGTCGACAAGTAGTATTTTCCTTTTTTTTCCCGAATCCATTTTGTATCAATATTTTTAAAAATATATATAATCAAGATTAGAAAATCAAGTTATTTTGTATTTATAATTGAATTTACTATACTTTAAATTAAAAAGGCAGCATATTGGAATCTGAATTTAGAAATTTGGTCGAAATTGTACGTAGACTTAGAAAAGAATGTCCTTGGGACAGGGAACAAACTCATGAATCGATTCGGCACAGTTTAATAGAAGAAACTTATGAGGTAATCGAGGCTATCGATAATATGAGTCTCCCCGATTTGAAACAAGAACTTGGAGATTTATTACTCCATGTAATTTTTCACGTTTCAATAGCGGAAGAAAAAAACGAATTTACACTGATCGACGTACTTAAAAATATTTCTCAAAAATTGGTCAGGCGGCATCCTCATGTATTCGGGAATTTGGAAGTAAACGATCCAAAGCAGGTCATATCAAATTGGGAAAAAATTAAATTGGATGAAGGCAGAAAATCGGTAATCGATGGAGTACCCCGTGAATTACCGTCACTTTTACGCGCGCACAGGTTACAGGATAAAGCCTCTAAAGTCGGATTTGATTGGGAAAAAAAAGAAGATGCCTGGACAAAAGTTGAAGAAGAAGTCAGAGAACTCCACCAAGCTATTGTTTCAGCTGATGAGATGGAAATCGAAAAAGAATTCGGGGATCTTCTCTTCGCACTTGTAAACTATTCACGTTTTCTAAATGTAAATCCGGAAAACGCACTAAGATATACAATTGAAAAATTTATAAAGAGATTTCAATACATAGAGAATAAATTAAAAGAAAACGGAAAAGATATTTACTCCTCGACTCTGCAGGAAATGGATAAATTATGGAACGAGTCCAAAAGTATCGTTTAATCGGTCTGATACCGATTATTTGCCAGATGTCTCCAGCTTCGGAGTTGAATATTTATCGTAAGCATTGATAATATCTTTTACCAATTTGTGTCGGACCACATCGGATTTATCAAAGTAACAAAATGCAATACCTGAAATATTTTTAAGAATTTCCCTGATTTGAACTAAACCGGAAACTGTTTTCGATGGTAAATCTATTTGGGTTATGTCACCGGTAACGATTGCTTTTGAATTCATTCCAAGCCGGGTAAGAAACATTTTCATTTGCATGCTGGTAGCATTCTGAGCTTCATCCAAAATAACAAAAGCATTATTCAATGTTCTTCCCCGCATATATGCCAGAGGAACTATCTCGATCACCCTTTTTTCTACATAGCTTTTTAATTTTTCCGCGGGTATCATATCATCTAGTGCATCATACAAAGGACGTAAATACGGATCGACTTTTTCTTTTAAATCTCCCGGGAGGAAACCGAGGCTTTCACCCGCCTCGACAGCAGGACGCGCCAGAACGATTTTCATTATTTCACGATTTTTTAAACTTGCCACAGCAGCCGCAACAGCAAGATAAGTTTTACCGGTCCCTGCCGGTCCGATAGCAAATACGATATCATTTTTTTTGATCTGACTGATATATACTTTTTGTCCTTGAGTTTTTGCCCGAATAATTCCGTTGCGAGTTAATAAAACCGCCGTATCAAGTTCCTCCTCCGGCAACTGTTTTACTATTGATTTTGGAAGAGCAGATTCACCATTGACTGAAACCAAATCAATTACAGTTTCAACATCATTTGTCGACAAATTACCGCTTCTACTCAAGATATAAATTAATTCCTTAAAAATTTTTTGAATTTGGTCGACCTGATGATCATCGCCTTTGATAGTTATATTATCTCCTCTCGCCGTTATAACAGCGTCAAACCTGTCCTCAATAATCCGAAGATTTGCATCGTTCAAGCCAAGGAGACTTATCATTTCGACTCCCTCAGCTTTAATTTTTATTTCTGCCAATGAAAATTTTATCCTTTCATGTTAAAAAAATAAAAAGCCCTTTTCCCGAGTTACGGGAATAAGGGCTTATCTTTAATCTGTCAAATCTGTAATAAACAAATTCAATTATTGTGTAGGTGCTACAGCTTCGGCTTTCTTTTTATAATAAGTATTTGCAGCCGCTTTTTCTTCTTTGCTAAGTTCATTTCCGGCCGGAATCTTTAATACCCATTTGGGTTTGATGACATCAGGATTCTTCACCTTATCCTTGTTTGCCTGCCAGATTTTCGGCCATAACCATGCATTGTTATAGATATCTTTTTTCTTGGCTATGTTCCATAAACAATCACGATCTTTTGCCCAAGTGCCTACTGTGTATGTTTTACTCTTGTCGAGAGTTTTCATTAAGCTTGCGATGTTTTCTTGGAGTTTTTTAATTCTTTCGCCATGGCGAGGTATCTTTGCAATCTGATGCATTGCCATTTCTGCAATTCTTTTATTCATGCCTTCTATTTCTTGCCGGAATTTTAATAACTCTTCATCCGATAATTTTAACAATTCACTTGTTCGGGCTTCGTGCCGTCCCAGTTCTTCAAAGAACGCATCATATTCAGCTTGTGTGATCCCAAGCAATTGTAATAATGCACTATTACACTCAATATAATCACCATCGAGTTTTGCCGATTGATCTTTTAAAGCTTTAATATCAGCATTTAATTTATCCAGTTTGCCTTTTAACTCATTTCTTTTTGCGGTAAACTGACTCATTTCTTGTTTCCATTGCTCTTTTGTCATCTCCTGAGCAAACAAACTTGTTCCGCTTATAAGAACCATAAAAGCGATTACCATTGTAATTATTATTTTTGTCTTCATTGCAGTATCTCCTCTTTCTTATTTACGCTCATTAATTATTGTCCAATTGCCTTTTTAAAAGCTGCTTGATCTTCCTGACACTGCTTTAATTTTGCATTTTTCTCGGCAACTTCTTTTTCCAGATTAGCTTTTTCTTTTTCTTTGTCAGCAATTTGTTTCTCTAATGACACAACTTCTGCTTTTAAATCATTTAACTGCCTTAATTCTTCGTCAGATGGTTTTGGAGTGCATCCGATAATCATTGACGCAGAAATAACAAGTACTGCAATAGTGAATAAAAATTTGCGATTCGCCATGATATTCCTCCGATTGTTAATTTGTGTATAGTTTATTCTGTTCATCTCAATTTTGTTAATTATAATAAATAATAGGCACTTTGTCAAGTTTGTATTGTTTCATTTTTTACCTTTTCTGACTCATAATAACCCTTTTTCCGCAAAACTCGTATAAGAATTTCCTGCGATAATAATATGATCGTGAATAGGAATTCCCAAAATTTTGCCGGATTCAACGATTTGTCGGGTAATCGAAATATCTTCCGTACTTGGCTCCGGATTCCCCGAAGGATGATTGTGCATTATTATAAGTGCAGCGGCAGGTTCAGTAATCGCCGGCTTGAAAACTTCCCTCGGATGAACCAATGAAGAATTCAGAATCCCTCGTGTTATTTCAACTTCTTTGATTAAATGGTTTGAGCTATCAAGCAATAATACTGTAAATATCTCTTGTTTGATATCTCTCATTAATGGTAAGAATTTATTTACTACATCGAGCGGAGACAAAATTTTAATTTTCTTATCCTTGTTCCTTACCGCGGATCTTTTTCCAAGCTCGAAAGCAGCAATAAGAGTTACAGCCTTCGTGTTACCAAAACCTTTGTACTTATTTAAATCGGAAACCGACCTGCAAGCCAATGAATCCAGTGATCCGAAATCCTTCAATATAGTCTTTGCCAAATCAAGTGCAGTAATTTTTCCCGTACCCGTGCGGATCAGTATCGCGAGTAATTCGGAATCCGATAATGATTGGGGCCCGAATTTTAATAGTTTTTCTCTCGGCCTTTCCATCTCGGGCCATTCTTTAATCTTGGAATGATAATATGATGCTTCCCATACCTTTTTTTCTTCTCTCGTCTCCATAATTTCTCCCACTCATGTTTTTATTAATCCACAGTGATTTCTCCGACCTTAACTATTTTCCCCTCTCTGAATTGTAAAATATTAAACTCATTATTTACGCGTCTTTTAGTAAGAGTTATTTTTGATTTAAGTCCTGCATATTTTTTAACTACCGACAATGATTCCCTGATTTTTTCCCTAGTCACAGAACCATTTTTAATTTTACTCAAAACCAATTGTGCGGCATCATATCCGAACAGAGAATTTCGTGTATAATTCTTTCCGAATTTATTAAAATATTTAATCTCAAAATCGGATGTAGAATAATTGTTTTTATCGACAAATATTTCTGAAATTATAAAAACCTCATCGATATACAGTGAACTTTTCAGTAGCTCGTTAATATTATACCATTCAGTCGTTCCAATAATTTTTGTTTTGATATTGTGATATGAAAGTTGAGCCGTGATTATCGGAATTTCATCCGGGGCAGAGATTAGAAAAAATATCCCATGTATAGAACTAGCCGGATAATCTAATTCATCCGGCTTCCCATCTTGATAAGTATATTTAAGTCCGAGAGAATCAGCAATTTTTTTTCCGTTTTTCCCAAATAAAACATTAACACCAATATTTGCACGCGTTTCAATCAAGGAATCCAGTATCTTTAGATCCGCGCCGGCTTTTATGATTTTTATTTTTTCCAAATTTGTAAGCCTGTTCGAGAAGGAAACAACCGGTTCAGCCGCGTCTTTGAAAGCGAGGTTACGCAGTTGTTGAAAAATTTCTGAAAAATTTACAGTTTCTTTATTATAGTATTTTACAGATACAATATTTCCGCCTAATTTTTCTGCGTGGTCGACAAATGCTTTAACAATACTTTTGTTTGAGAATTCATCTGAGGAAATCACAGCAAGATTTATTATTTTTTTTTCTTTGACTGCAAAATTAGCCGTGGCTTTCCCTTTACTTTGTAAATCCGGATTGATCTGAAAAACGTAATCACCAATAGCGGCAATTCCATCGGCATTTGCGGTCGGTGTAATTAATGGTATTTTATCAAAATTGGCAGATCGCCCGCAAATCTGCGCTTCCTCACTGAAAACAGGACCTATTACAGAAATAACGTCACGTTGTGTCGACAAATTTTGCATTTCCCTCTCTGCTTTATTTGTTGACCTTTCAGTATCGCGAACATCCAATACGATATTAATTTCACCGGTAAATTCTCCGTTAAATTTGTCAATAGCCAATTCGATACCATTAAGAATATCTTGCCCGACTTCACTGAAAGGGGAAGATGGATTAGCCTTCATTAAAGGTGTTAACACACCCAGCTTTAATGTTAATCCTTTTGTCATCTGTTCGGCAAGAGTCAAAGCACGATTATAGTATTTTACAGATTGCCCTTTTTCCAAAACTTCAGATAGAATTATTCGAGCATTTTTTATTTCTCCCGAACGGAATAATTTTTCAGACATAAGAATTTTAATAAAAATTTTTGTGTCGGGATTTGTCTGCACAGAATTCAAGTCATTTATCTGTTCAGTGATAAGTTTCTCGACAATAATCCATTCAATCTGAGCGGATGCCTGCTCAATTGTTTTTTTATTTTTTGATTTTTCGAGAACACGTAAAAATACTCCGACTGCCTCAAAGTAATTTTCAACCTCAAGATAACTAAGGCCGATTGTATAATACGCATTATCCAGATAATTGCTTTGAGGAAAAGATTTAATAAAGCGATTCAAAATAGATATTGATTCGTATGGCTTACTTAGGTGAAGATAGGTTTTTGCAAGCATTAAGTACGAAGCAGTCGTCCTCTGATGTGTTTGTAATTTTATTAGATTTTCAAATTCAGACTCAGCGAAAAAATATTTTCCCGATCTGAATGCTTCAACAGCATGAGTGAATTTATTTTCCGCTGCCGTATCAAATCTCGCTGAACTTTGAGATAATGATTGTTGAAAGGCAAATAATATTAATAAAAGGATTAATACTTTAAATGATTGTCGCATTTATTGAGGTTCTAAAGTTTTAAATTTTTTATAAAATTCTTTCACTGTATTACTTGATGGGTCAATCTTCAATGCTTTTTTTATATATTTTAGTGAAATATCGTATTCTCCCTTCTTATAGTATAATTTAGCAGCAGCAACTACACCCGCAAAATAATCCGGATTTATTTTTATGATTCGAAAAAGATATTTCTCTGCTTCAACAAACCGACCCAGTTCCAGAAGGGACTCTACACATTTTACTAATCCATAAATTTCATCAGGTTTGATATTAACCGCTTCGATAAAACTTTTTGCTGCATATTCAAAATCCAATAATTCAAAATATGCCGTTCCCAATAAATATTGAGCTGCCCAATCTCTCGGGTCGGAAGCCAATTCTTTCTTGAAATATTTAATTGAATCAGCGAATAACTTTCGGTTAATTAACGCTTCCCCGATAAACAAGTTAACTTTTGGAAAATTCGGATCCTGATTTAACACCTTATGAAAATATTTTTCAGCACGATTAAAATCTTCTTTGTAAAAATTAGCGACTCCGAGACAATAATTCAGCAAGGGTGGTTTTTTATTTACAACCTTTTTCAACAATGAAATAGTTTTTGAATATTCCTCATTCTGAAGATACAAAAGTCCGAGTTGAAACATTATATCTTCGTCCTCCGGAATTAATATATGCCCTTTTTCCAATATTTTTATAGCATCTTCCAGCCGATTGTTTTGAAGATTAAAATTAGAATACTCTATAAATACTTCAGGGGCATAAATCCCGTTAGATATCAGGTTTTTATATATTTGGAGAGCATGAAGATATTTTCCTGTATCTCCGAACGATTTCGCTTGTAATAACTTTTGCTGAATATGTAAATTTATTTTCTCCATTATTTGTATATGAAGTTAGATAAATTTTCAAGTAAATTCAATAATAATCACGTTGTAAAGATTTGATACCAAGAAAATAACATACTCCCCAAATAATTCCTGATATTATCGATATTAACAACACCGGAGTCATTATTTTTTCGTATGAAAAATTAATTTGAAGTTTTGAATATTCATAAAATTGCAATAACATTAAAAATATAATGACTGAAACGATAGTCAAAAAAAACAAACTTACCAAAAAGGTGAGTGAGGCTCCTTGGGTTGAAGCAATCCTTATCGGATTTTTTTCTTTATAGGTAGAAAATAAAGCTCCGGCGGATATATTCATTGATACGGTAACTATTGTAAGACAAATTAAACTGAAATTCAAAACACCAAATATAAAATGAATGGATCTGAATTGCCAACTGGTAAACACCGAAAGGACAAGCGACAGAAATAGAACGGGTATTAAAATAAAAAATAATTTTATGTTGAAAAACTTTGCCATTATAATCGGAGCGCTCTTAATTCTCCAGAAATTTTCAGCTTCCAAACCGATTATCGGATAAGCAAACCGAACTGATAATGCTGAAATTAAAAAAGCTGTGAACAAATAAATAATTATGTAAGATACTGATTGCAAAAAAGGCTGGTCAGTGAAAATTTTATAATTCATCAAGCTTAGTGAAAATATCAGAATCAATAAAACCATAATCAACAAATGAATCCATTGACTCGGTTCACGTAAAAATTGCAAAATCTCTTTTTTTATCAACGCATCATTCTGAATTCTGAGAAAAGATTTATTTTTAAAGATATTTTTATTATACGTAGTATTCATTTTGTTGAATAGATCCAAAGAAGTTAGCCAGCTCTTTCTATAAAAATTTGCTGCAATTTTAATGAGAACCCAAAACAACACGAATGAAACCGATAAAAATAACAGAATATAAAAAAAACCCACCACGATAATCCCAATCGTCACGACCCCGAAAAAAATAAGGATCAAATTGCCCTATATACTTATCGATATTAGGATAATATTTCATTATTTCGCCGACTAGTATGCTTGGATTCGTTAACTGAAAATAAACATATATCGACCCGATGTAACCTGCGACTAATCCGGTGATTGTTGGGGCAACTCCCAATATCGATGTCAATTTTATAATGAGTAACAATATTAAAACACCTAAAATGGCAGCGATTAACATGAAAGGAATAAAAACAAAAAAAATCAGTATTAAGTAAAAACTAAACGGCATCGCAAAATATGATCCATATCCGTATATTATCGATACGCCTATTAATAATAACGTTGTAGAGCTATAAAAAAAATTATCAAAAAATTTTATCAAAAAAATATTCGTATAGGAAACAGGTTTCGTGAATAGAAATAATACCTCTCTGGAACGATACATCGTTGAGTACGAAACAATGACATTCCCCAGATTAATTGCCAGGAAAAATACAAATAAAACCATTGACAAAAACTTGTGGAATAAAAATAATCCGATATGCGCTTCTTCAAGCAGATAATGAAAAGATATTTTAGTAAAAAAGTAAGCTCCCAGAGCAAATAATCCATATAGCAAAATTGATCCCAAGTATTTTAAAATACTTGTAAAATTCAAATCTACGTCGAACTTCAAGTTCGCAATTAATTTGTATTTTAGTATGTGTAATAATTCATTCAATTCAGCTTGTCAATTCAAGAAACAATCTTTCAAAATTGCCGCCAAACTTCATTTTTGTATCTGACAATTGATTGTGTAATAAATCAAATATGATTTTCCCTTCTTTAATGATAACAATTCTATCACACAATTCTTCCGCCAGTTGCAGTATATGGGTTGACATAAAAACCGTCGTTCCGTTTTTACTTTTATCTTTCAAAACCTCTTTGACAAGTCCTGCGCTGCGCGGATCCAATCCAATCATCGGTTCATCGATGATTACTACTTTTGGCTGATGAATTAATCCGGTTGCAATAATCAATCTTTGTTTCATCCCTTGTGAAAAATTCTCCGACCTTTTGTCTATCCAGGGCTTTAATTCAAACAGATTTATCAATTCACTAATACGAGTTTCAGCTAAAGAACGTTCAATTTTATACAAACCGCTGCAAAAAAACATATATTCCCTACCGGTTAGTTTATCGTATATAAACGGTTGATCGGGAATATATCCGATACTCATTTTTGCATCGAGGGGATTTTTATTAATATTAATTTTATCTATAAAAATTTCACCTTTGGAAGGTTCAAACAATCCCGTCATCATTTTGATAGTTGTTGTTTTGCCGGCTCCATTCGGACCTAAAAATCCAAAAAATTGCCCGGCAGGAATCTCGATATTTAAATCATTAACAGCAATCAACGACCCGTATTTTTTTGTTAGGTTGACTAATGTAATCATCGATGTAATTTGGTTAACGATTTAAAGAAGTGTTCGATTTAATGCTTTGGCAATTAATTTAATTTCCTCTACCAAGCGGAATAACTTTTCCGGTTTCAGGGATTGCTCACCGTCAGATTTTGCAATCTCCGGTTTGGGATGCATTTCTACAAGTAAGCCATCAGCACCGGCAGCAATCGATGCCCTTGCCATTGGTAAGATTATATCGTACCGTCCTGTACCATGACTCGGATCGACGATTATCGGCAAGTGAGAGAGTTGTTTAATAGTCGGAACAATGTTCAAATCAAGTGTATTCCTTGTATATTCGACAAATGTGCGTATTCCTCGTTCACAAAGAATAATTTGATCGTTTCCGCCGGATAGTATATATTCAGCGCTCATCATGAATTCATTTAATGTAGCTGAAAAACTTCTTTTTAGTAAAATCGGCTTTTTAATTTTTCCCAACGACTTTAATAATTTTGTATTCTGCATGTTCCTGGCACCGACCTGTATTAAATCAGCATAATGTGCAACAAGATCAAGTTCGGAATCATCCAGGACTTCGGTAACTATTTTTAACCCGGTTTCTTTTTTTGCTTTTGCCAGTATCTTCAAACCGGTTTCGCCAAGCCCCTGGAATGAATACGGACTTGTTCTGGGTTTATAAGCGCCTCCCCTTATGATTTTGATTCCGGCTTTTTTAACAATTTCTGATGCGGATAATAATTGTTCCTCACTTTCGACTGTACATGGTCCGGCCATAATAACAACTTCATTTCCACCGACTTTCAGTCCATCAACATCCACTATAGAATCGATGGGGTGATGTTCCCTGCTCACAAGTTTATATGGTTTTAAGACTGGGATTACTGTTTCAACATTCGGTAATAGACTTAATCTTTCTTTATTAATAAATCTATCGTCACCAATTACGCCGACGATTGTGCGTTCAACTCCCTTTGAAAGATTGGCTTGCAAACCCATTTCATTTATTTTATCTATAACCCGTTGAATATCTTCTTCGGTCGAGGCTTGTTTCATTACTATTATCATTTCTGTCGCTAACTCTGATTGATCCTTTGGATAAGTATAATAAGAGATTTAGATAAAAACAAATTCATTCAAACGTAGATGTATTGCGAATTTTTTTAAGTTTGTTTATCTTACGATAAAGAAAAATAGACTTGACAGACAATCCCGATAAAAAATATAAATCTTCGCAAGTAGCAGAATTATTCGATTCAATTGCTTATACCTATGATTTTCTCAATCATTTTCTTAGCGGAGGTATTGATTTTTACTGGCGTAGAAAAGCGCTTGAATTAATCGGAAACCCTCCTCCGAAAATTGTACTCGATGTTGCTTGCGGAACCGGTGATTTTGCAATCGCTGCAGCAAAATCAGGTTCTGAAGAAATTTCCGGAATTGACATCGCAGAAAAAATGCTTATACTGGGTAGAAGTAAAGTTGAACAAAAAAAGCTTGCAGGTAAAATAAACCTCGTTCTCGGACATGCGGAATCAATTCAATTTTCCGATGATCATTTCGATGCTGCAATTTCTGCTTTCGGTGTGAGAAATTTCGAAAACTTAAATACCGGACTAAGCGAAATGCGTAGAGTGCTCAAGAAGGATGCGAAAATTTGTATTTTGGAATTTTCAAAACCTAAAATGTTTCCACTCAAACAATTATATTTTGCTTACTTCAGATTAATTTTACCTATTGTAGGAAAAATAATATCTAAAAATAAAATTGCGTATTCTTATCTCCCCGATACAGTAATGAAATTTCCCGAAGGAAAAGATTTTTTAAATATTTTAGAACGAATCGGTTTTAAACAAACAAAACAATATAGATTGACCTTCGGAATAGCAACAGTCTATATAGGAATTAAAAGTTGAATTATGAATCAATAATTACGAAGAACGAATAACCAATAACAAATCACGAATGACCAATGACAAATACTGAACGAATAATCAAAGTAGGACACAGTCCCGACCCTGACGATGCATTTATGTTTTATGGACTTTCTTCAGGAAAAATAAAATTAGAAGGAATCGTTATTGAGCATATGCTTGAGGACATACAAACTCTTAACGAACGCGCATTGCGCGGTGAACTCGAAGTTACTGCGATATCAGCTCACGCATTTCCATATGTCGCGGACAAATACTGGATCATGCGAACAGGTGCGAGTATGGGCGAAGGGTATGGTCCGGTGATTATTTCAAAAAAATATAAAACACTCGATGAACTTAAAGGAAAGAAAGTTGCAACTCCCGGCAAACTTACAACGGCAACGCTTCTTTTCAAATTATTTACTAACGAAATTGAAAACATCGACATTCCTTTTGATCAAATCATGGAGAAAGTTTCAAACGGTGAATTTGATGCCGGCTTGATAATTCATGAAGGACAAATAACATATCAAGACGAAGGTTTTAACAAGATTTTAGATTTCGGAGAATTTTGGGACAAATTTTCAAACGGCTTGCCGCTGCCACTCGGACTTGATGTTGTTCGTAAAGATTTAGGCGAAGAGCTTGCCCGAAAACTTTCGCATGGATTGAAAGAAAGCATTCGCTACGGCTACACTCATCAGAACGAAGCAATCCCTTACGCTCTCGAATACGGACGAGGTTTGAATTATCAGCTAGGAGAAATATTTGTAAAAATGTATGTCAGTGAGTTGACAATTGATATGGGGGAAAAGGGCATGAAGGCACTGGAACTTCTGTTCTCGCTTGCGCATTCAAAAATGTTAATTCCCCATATACAAGATGTTAAAATAATTTAATCGCAGAAGTTACAATCGGAATTGATTGGATGGAAAACGAATTGGCAAATCATTTTCCATCCACAAAAATAATCTAATTAAAACTTCTCATATTTTTCTTTAACAACTCCACACACCGGACATTTATCTGGGGCTTCCCCGATAACAGTGTGCCCGCAAACCGGACAGACATATACATTAGCGGCAGAAATATCTTTTCCTTGTAATACAAGCTCCTTCGCTTTTAGGTACATTGCTTCGTGAATCTTTTCTGCTTCAATTGCATAATGAAACGATTTCAGCGCCCCTTTTTCATCTTGCATTTTTGCTACGGCATCGAATGCAGGATACATTTCTGAGACCTCGTAATTCTCGCCGCTCGTCGCATCAGTTAAATTTACGGCTGTGCTATTAATTTTTTCTAATAACCGCAAATGGTTCGTAGCGTGAACTTTTTCAGCATAAGCAATTGCCTTAAATAATTTTGCAATTTGAGGAAAACCTTCTCTCTCTGCTTTTTCAGAATAGATTGTATACTTCATGTGTGCTTGACTTTCTCCGGCAAACGCCGCTTCGAGATTTGTTTTTGTAGTATGTTTCATGTTTTTATCCTTTTTATTTATTTATAATTTATGAATTTATTTTCTGTCGAAAAACGGACTCTTCTGACTTACACTTAACGGAATTCCGAATGCAATTTTAACGTCATCACCTAACAATTTCATATCTACAACAGCTTTTCCAACTGAATACATAACCCGATTGTCAATTCGATGATTTGCTGCGATACTCACAGCCGATCCGATTGCAATTCCCAAATCATTTAAGTTGAAAATGCAAGGAACATCCGGCTGTTTTTCTTTTGCCTCGCAATTTGCAAATCCGCACCAGGTACAAGGTTGAACGTTTATACTTTTGATCCGTGTACCGATTAAAAATAAATAAACTGCATCGAGAATATTCCCCGCATCGCGTTGGAAAAACGAAAAAAATTCTTGACGACTAGCTATCTCTTTCATTGTATCGGATATTTTTTTGATTTCACTTTTATCGGCAATGGCAATTACCAAATTATCGATGCCTCTTGCTTTAGGAGCGGTTCTCGCTGCAGCCGCCATTTGTTTTGCAACGTTTGAGACAATTTCTGTTTTTATTTCTTCTTCAAAAATTAGTGGCATATTTAAGTCCTGTTTGTTTTGTTGGAAAATTAATAAAGTAAAATGAGATTAACAATTCATAAATTCATAACTTTACGAAACAACACCAGTGTATAACATCAATTCTGTGACCTTTCGTGCCTGCAATCCTAAAAGGAATGAGATGTTTCGGCATGCAAGCGTGTTTTATATTTTATTTTAATTTTATCCGTTACACTAAATTGATTATATATTTTATTATTTATTTTTTTCACCATTACTACTCCAGCCAGCGAGTTAGTTAAAAATATTTCATCACAATCGGCTAACTCCGACACATCTAAAATATTTTCTGTAATACTAATCTTTAATTCATGACAAATTTCAAAAATTCCTTTTCGCGTTATTCCCGGTAATACCCCGCAAGAAAGCGATGGTGTAAAAACAGATTTATCCTTAACTAAGAAAATATTCGTCCGTGTCCCTTCCAGAATATGTCCCTCATCATCCACAAATATTGCCTCATCAAAACCGAGAGATTTTGCTTTTTCAAATACTGTATTGTTTAATCTATAATTAATCAATTTATGCAAACGATTCTTCTCACTGTGTTTAAGACGCTCTACACAAATCATTATTGAAGCCGGGCTAGGTATTGTCGGTTTATACTCAGATACCTCTATTAAGATATTTTGTTTTCCACTCTCAGGAACTATATAAAGTGATATTTTGAGTTTTGCAGAAGACAATTTATTTTCTTCCAACAACTTTTTCACTATCCCGTGAATTTCTTTATGATCGACTTTTTCCATAATGAAATAGTCTAACGATTTATTCATCCTCTCTAAATGCTCAGATAGCTGAAAAGGAATTCCGTCATAAACTCTTAAAGTTTCAAATACACCGTTATAATTATATAAATTATCCGATACTCCCGGCTGTCGGAGTTTTTCTTTTTCGATAAATTTCCCGTCAAAATGTATTATCATTCAATCTCCGCATTAAGTGCGCGAAACATCGCAGCCGCTTTATGCAATGTTTCCTGATATTCTTTTTCAGGATCACTGTCGGAAACAATTCCGCCACCAACACCTATTGTTACTTTTCCGTTTTCCCACGTCATAGTCCGTATTGCGATATTAAATTTCGATACTTCATTAAATCCAAAATAACCGATCGATCCTGTATAAATTCCCCGTTTATTCGGCTCAAGCTCATTTATGATTTGCATAGCACGAATTTTGGGAGCTCCTGTGATAGATCCTCCTGGAAACATTGACCAAAGCAACTCTTTTAACGACTTATCCTGTTTTAATCTACCGACAATACGTGATACAAGATGATGTACACTTGCATAAGATTCTATCATTTTCAAAGTCGGAACTTTCACCGTTCCGACTTTACACACACGATTCAAGTCGTTGCGCTCTAAATCAACAATCATTACGAGCTCAGCCGCATCTTTTTCACTTTCCAGAAGTACTTGCTTTAATTTTTCATCTTCTTCATTTATAGCTCCCCTTTTTATCGTTCCCTTGATTGGGCGTGTTTCCACAAAATCTTTTCTGATATCAAGAAATAATTCAGGTGAAGAACTTAATACCCATTCATTATCACCTATACACATTAAAGCAGAAAAAGGAGCCGGATTATTCTCTCTCAAACTTGAGTATATTGCTAAATGTGAATCAGACGTTGTCCCGCTAAACTGTTGCGTCACATTTACCTGATAAATATCCCCCGCTGCAATATATTCTTTTGCACGGTCAACAGTATTTAAATATTCATCGTGAGAAAAATTCGAATTTAATTTAATTTTAGTTGCTGAAAAGTCGAGACCTACTTTTTCCCTTTTTACAGAGTTAAAAATTTTTTCTGCAATTTTCGCAAGATTTCCTTTTCCTGCAAGTGACCATTGTTTCGTGTAATGGTCATAAGTTAATCCCCAAGTGTAAATACCAAAGAACAAATCGGGGAGATGTGTGGAATTGGGTTTTGTCAAACCAACATTTTCGAATGAACATCCGTAATCATAACTAAAATATCCGACCAATCCTCCGGAAAAATTATCACTCTCATCATTTACCTTTTCGGCATTTAAAATATTTTGAATATACTCAAGAGGTTCAATTTGGATAGAATTTGAAACTCCGTCACGGATCTCAGAAAATATACCATCTTTCAACGATAATATTGCAGCCGGATCAGTAACGATAATTGATTTCCGCCCAAGTTCAGGATGCTGCATTGTGCTCTCTAATAAAATCGAACCGGATCCGATTTGAAAAGTTTGAAATAATTCGAAAGGAGTTAAATCTATATCTAGACGGATGGATTTATATGAAGTGTCCATGAATTTCTTTTATGGGACTTGTGTGTTATCACATACTCTGATAACATCGTACAAAGTATTCCGTTGAACGGGAGTAAATCCTGCTTGACGAATTAATTCAATGACCTCATCCTCATTTGTTTTGTTGACAAAATTTGCGGCAGCGTGAACGTTTTCTTCAAACAATGTTCCACCAAAATCATCCGCACCGAAGTGAAGCGCAATCTGTCCGATTTTCTTCCCTTCCGAAAACCAGGAAGCCTGTATATGATCAAAATTATCCAAAAATATTCTGGAAATTGCCAATATCTGCAGATATCTTATAGGTGATGCAAAATGCGGGATAATTTTTTCGAGCGGAGTATTTCCCGGCTTGAACGACCAGGGAATAAATGCCGTGAAGCCGCCTGTGTCGTCTTGTAATGAGCGAATTCTGTCTAAGTGTTCGATAATCTCTTCATCTTTTTCGATATGTCCGTACATCATTGTTGCCGTTGTGCGATAACCTATTTGATGTGCCTGCCGCATTACGTCGAGCCACAGGTCGACCGATTCTTTATTATTGGAAATTTTCTTCCGGACTCTGTCGGATAAAATTTCCGCTCCGCCACCGGGGATTGTCCGCAATCCCGCATCCCATAATTTATTCAGAACATCGTTTGTCGATAATCCGGAAACTTTCGACATTACAATAATCTCAGACACGGAAAAAAAATGCGGATGAATTTCCGGAACTTCTTCACGCGTACGTTTTACCAATTCTAGATAATAATCAAACGATAATTTCGGATTAACGCCACCCTGTAATAATACAGTAGTCACTCCCCTTGCCGCCGATTCTTTAAACATTTTTATCAAATGATCAACCGATAAAGTGTACTCTCCTTTTTCTCCGGGGCGACGGTAGAACGCACAAAAAATACAATCCACTGTACATATATTTGTATAGTTAGGATTTGTATCAATCACAAAAGTCACGTATGGATTTGGATTCCTTTTGTATCTGACTGATGAAGCTAAGTCGCCAAGTTCAAGAAGTGGGGCTTTCCGTAAAAGTTCCAAACCCGCTGAAGCATTAATACGTTCATTGTTATGTATTTTATTGTATATTTTTTCCAGCATATAATTTTCTTATTTAACTAACTTAACACCTGACTTTAGTCAGGTGGTTATAACAACTTTCCATTACTCTGATAAACCGTTTTAACGGTTTTAACCAATTTAATTATTCTTGAATAAATTTTAAACCATAAGTTTTTATAAAATATTCATATTCTTCATTAAACATTTTTCGTTTGTGATGTTCATCCTGGTTCTCAATATATTTGATTAAATTTGGTACATCTGATTCTGAGACGGAAAAAGCTCCATATCCTCTTCCCCAGGAAAATTTAGTAGCAATCAAATCATTTTCATTGATCCAATGAGAAGAACTTCCTTTTAGCAGATGCATAACTTCTTCGATAGAATACTTTGTAGGTAAATCAATTAAAGTGTGTACGTGATCATTATTTACGTGGTTTATTTTCATAAAAATAGTTTTAGTTTTTGAATACTCATAAAGATATTGCGACAGCTTGTTTCGCGCATTTTCATTATTCAATAATTTTTCTCTATTTAGTGTTGCCCAAACTAAATGCAACCAGCATCTGGAATAAGAGTGTAAAGACATAATGCCTCCTTGATTATTATAAACTGTTAAAACAGTGAGTTTAGACTAATATCCTTATATCCACCTCAATGAATCGAGGTGTTAGTTCTCTGCTAATTGCTATCGTTTATCATCTCAATTTTTAAGACAAAATTTTTAAAAACCTTGATAGCTTCTTTTTCATTTTCACCGAGTTCGTAATTAAATCCTTCGAGATATTCTTTGGTTTCCGTAATTGATAAACCTAATTCTTCACCGTGCTGTTTGCCGATCATTTCGAGATTATTAAGTCCTTTTGAGAGTGATTTCTTTATTTCATCAATAAATTTATCACGGTTCGTGAATTTTTTATTCACCACCCAGACGGCGAATACAAAAGGCAGTTTCTGCCAATTATACCATTCCTGCGCAAGGTCATAGACTTTTTCAAATCCTGGTAAACCGGTTTTCATATGAGATAAAGCCTCATCGCCAATCATAAGTACTGCATCATAAATATTATAATCAGTCTCGTGCTGAATCATTCTTTCAAATTCAGTTGTAACACGATATTTTTTCAACAACAATACTTGCAATAATTTTACCGATGTTGAAGTATCATCAACTATTCCAATTTTTTTATCCTGAAGATCATTCCAATCGAATTTTGAAAACAAAAGAACGCTTTTAACCTTTTCACCTGCCGCTATGCACCAATTCAGCAGATCTAAATTATCTTCCTGATCAAAATAATCCATCAGTGATATCAGACCCGCTTCTATTTCTTCCCTTTTAAAAAGTTGTCCGAGTCGCCGGGGATTTATTGGAATAATTTTGAATGAATCATTATTCAGATAATTGTAAAAGGGAACTGAATTTAAATAAGGAATTTTTCCGATTAAATTTTTCCCATAGATTTTGATCGGATTATAAAAAACATCGCGCTCAACGGGAACTTTCCCTGAATCGGTAATAATTTTTATTATTTGATCTTCCGCTAATTTCTTCGGACTGACAGCCCCGGCATCGTGTGCTATTCGTTCTTCACCAACCGTTCCGTCAATGTCATCAGCCCCGAAGTTTAATGCAACTGCAGCAACTTCTTCCGTTAGCATCACCCAATATGCTTTAATATGTGGAAAATTATCAAGCATCAATCGCGATATTGCAATCGTTTTTAAATCATCAACAGCAGATGTGTGATCACCGGGAAGTTTTATTCCTGTATTCCCGGGCTGAAATGCCAGCGGTATAAAAGTTAAAAAACCACCTGTCTCATCCTGTGCTTCACGTAATTTTATTAAATGAATTATTCTTTCCTCAATTGTTTCGATGTGTCCGTAAAGCATTGTTGCATTTGTCGGTATCCCCATACGGTGAGCGGTTTTGTGAATATCGAGCCAGCCTTTTTCACCGACTTTTTGATGGAATAATTCTTTTCTGACACGCACGGAAAATATTTCAGCCCCTCCTCCGGGCATTGTTTTTAGTCCTGCCATTTTCAGCTGCCGGAGAATTTCTTCCACAGACATTTTAAATTTTTTATGGAAGTAATCAATCTCAACAGCGGTATATGCCTTTACATCTATATTGGGAAATTGTTGATGGATTGATTCCACAATATCAAGATATCTTTCCCATGACCAATCAGCCGGCATACCGCCGGTTATGTGAACCTCTTTGATGCCATCTGAAAGCTTAGCGATAATTTCCTCGGTGGTCATTTCATACGAACCGGTTTCCCCATTTTTCTTTGCAAAGTCACAAAATTTGCAGGAGAGAACACAAATGTTTGTATGTTCAATTTTTCTGTTGAGAACAAAATAAACCGCATCGCCGCTCTTCCGGAACTTTACTGCATCCGCCATTTTACCAAGCGATATTAAATCATTGCTTCGGTAAAGGATTAAACCATCCTCAAGAGATAGTCGCTGTCCGTTCTGAATTTTTTCCCAGACAGGAACTAAAGATTCATCTTTAAATATTATATCGATATTCAACATTACTTTTTATATTAAATATTAAAAATGAAATATTAAAATCACAAATAAAAAATTAAAAATATTTTCATTTTGATCTGTAATTTTGATTGTTAATATTTGATTTTTTATTTGAAATATTTTCCCCACTTCTCATCAACCAACTTGATTATATTGTCATCCATAAGAAGCGGTTCCTGATAACCCGGTTTCCAAATCGCATCAATACCCATAACACCGGAATAGACAGGTGAAATTCCGACAAGTTTTTGTTCAGTAAAAATCACATCACGTTCGCAATCAAATCGCGTAAAAATTCCCCAGATATAATTTTCTTTATCATGTATATCCACATCCTCGCTAACCATCGCAATTATTTTGAGTGTAGAGAGTTCCGGAAGTGCTACAAGTTTTTCAAGAATAATTCTACCTGTAGATAAAGTCGGATTATTGGAGTACTGGATTATTGGAGTATTATCTTTCTTTTGTAATGTATTTATCTTTACTATTAGTATTGTATTATCGATGAGATTAACGTCTGATATTTGGTTGTCGAGAGCATAGAGCATAGATCGCAGTGAATTCAGATCAAAATTGTTATTCTCTCTGATCTTGGCTTGCTGCTCCTCGCTCATAGTTCTTGACTTCTTACAGGCATCAATCACCATTTTGCTTCCTAAATTCATTTTGTAACTTGTAAAATCGAGAGTATCTAACGGGACTTTCGGTATCATAATAAAATCATAGTGCGGATCGAAGTTTTTCCGGATTGCTTCTACGACTGCATTCCAGTTCCTCGGATCAACTCCAGCAGAAACAGTGATTACACATTTTGTCAATGAAAGCTGCCCCTCTCCCATAATAGACATAGCGGTTTTAGCAGCTTCCTTCGCATAGCGCTCTTCTATTTCAACCACCAAAAAATTATGGAAACCGGCTTCGTAATAAGCCCACAAACTTTTTATTTCGGGATGCATAAGACGAATTAACGGACCTAAAATCTGCTGAGTCGCATCTCCTAAAAATTTATCCTCCATCGGCGGTTTGCCGACGACTGTCCCGGGATATATCGGATTTTTTCTGTGTGTAATTGCACTTAATCGAAAAACCGGGAAATTAGAAGCTGCAGAGTAATGTCCGAAATGATCTCCGAAAGGTCCTTCTAATTTCGATTCTGTCGGATGAACTTTTCCTTCCAAAATAAACTCAGCATTCGAGGGCACATCAATTGAAAGAGTTTTTGCTTTTGTCATTCCAATTCTTGAACCGCGTAAAAATCCTGCAAACATTACTTCATCAATTCCTTCAGGTAATGCTGCCACGCTTGCCAGAAGTAGTGCAGGATCACTACCCAAAATCACTGCAAGTTCCAAATCATTATTTAATTTCTGCGCTTGAAAATAATGAAATCCTCCCCCCTTCTGTATCTGCCAGTGCATTCCTGTCGATGTATCATCAAAAACCTGCATACGGTACACTCCGACATTTCTTTTTCCGGTGATTGGATCATACGTCATTACCTGTCCCAAAGTAAAAAATCTTCCTCCGTCTTTCGGCCAGCAATGCTGAACCGGTAAATCTGATAATTTGGGTGTTTCAACTACTTCCTGAGAAAATCCGCTTGAAAATTTTGGTCGTGAAGACAATAACCTTCTCACGATTGGTTTTTGGTCGAGTAAAAATTTTAGTCGAGGTGGAACTACCTGTTCCATAAAATGAATAAGTTTCTGACCCAGATCTTCGGGATGCATCCCGAGTGCAAGCTCGATTCGCTTTTCACTTGCAAGAATATTCATTGCAAGGGGATATTTTGCGCCTTTGGGTTTTTCAAATAATAATGCAGGTTTATTTTGTTTAAGTGCCCGGATAGCAATTTCTGTGGATTCTAAAACCGGATCAATTTCAAAATTCACTCGTTGGAGTTCTCCGGTGGATTCGAGATAAGTGAGGAATTCACCAAGCGCAGGAAACTGATTTTTCATTCCAGTTCCTCCGATCGCCATCCTTTATAATTCGATATTCCTAAAACCGAATTCAATTTTTCAACAAAGGCATTTACATAATCATCGACAGTTTTCGGGAGAAAATACATCGGCGGAGAGATCGGCATAATTATTACACCGGCTCTCGAGAGTCGGGCACATTGCTCGAGTGTTATTGTTGAAAGCGGTGTTTCTCTTAAACACAATACAAGTTTAAATCTCTCCTTCATCGCAACCTGAGACATTCTTGTAATCAATGAATCACCAATACCCGAAGCGATTTTCCCAAGAGTAGAAGTACTGCAAGGGATAATTACAACAGCATCTAATTTATTAGTTCCGGAAGAAAGCGGAGCTGCTAAATCTTCATCAGAAAATATTTTCTTAACGAAGGGTTTCAGCTGTTCCTCTGTAATTCCCAGTTCATCATTAAGTAAAACCTTTCCCCATTTACTTAGAACAACATATTTATCTGCTTCACATTTTTTTAAAAACTCTAAGGCATAGACAGCACCTGAAGAACCGGTAATACCTACGGCAATTTTCATAGTGTAATTCCTTTCATCAAAACCATTAGTAAAACTACAAAACCAATTACTGCATTTATCTTGAAAAATGCCAGTTCAATATCCGATGATTTTTTTTGTTCAAGATATAATAGAAATCCTGCGATTAACAAAAAAGGCAACGCAATCAAATTGTTAATCGATAATATGAATAATATTAATAAAACAAGAAAAGAGGCAATATGTAACGCTGCGGAAATTTTTAATGCTTTCTTTGAACCAAAACGAGAGGGAAAAGAAAACAAACCTGCTTTTTTATCGAACTCCTCATCCATAGTAGAATAAATTACATCAAATCCTGTTGCCCAGAACAAGGTGAATAACGAAATCAAGATTCCCGGAAATATATCATCAAAACTGTTTTTCACGGCAAACCATCCACCCAACGGAGCCATTGATAAACCTAAACCAACTCCAAAATGAGCGAATACCGTATATCGTTTTGCATATGGATAGAGTAAAAAAATCACCAATGGTATCGGTGAAAGTAAAAAACAAAACCAGGAGATGTAATAAGCGGAAAAAAAATAAATTAACAAGCCAAGCGACAAAACCAGACTCGCATCTCTGAACGACATTCGACCTGCCGGAATTTCACGTTCGTTCGTTCTGAGGTTGTGTTTATCGATTTCTGCATCAATTATCCTGTTCAGAGACATCGCAACCGTCCGTGCGCCAATGGCAGCGAGTAAAACTAAAATAAGTAATAATACAGAAGGAACTTCATCGGCTGCCAGGAATACCCCGGCATAGATCAAAGGTAATGAAAAAAGTGTGTGTTCAATTTTTATAAACCGTAAATATTTTTTCAAGATATCATTCCAATATTTTTTTCTTTTTAACTTTATATTGTTTTGAAGGTTCTTCAACCCGAAAACCAATCTGTCGCCTCGGTGCATTTGGAGGTGCCATTAGTTGACGAATAGCTTCAAAAACAACTCTGAATTGAGAATCATATTTACTTTCTAACTCTTTTAATTTTTTTGTTAATTCTTTATGAGTTGAAACAATTTCCCGTAATTTAACAAAAGCCCGCATAATTTCAATATTTACTAGTATGGCCCTTTTACTTTTTAATACAGAGGACAGCATTGCAACTCCCTGTTCAGTAAAAGTATAAGGAAGATATCTCGCACCACCCCAACTTGAGGTGCCAAAATGGAACCTCAAGTTTTCGAATTCTTCCTGTGTCAGTTCAAAGCAAAAATCATTAGGAAAACGATCACTATTTCTTTTGACTGCCCGTTTAATAACCTTTGTTTCTACCTCATAAAGATCAGCTATGTGAAAGTCCATTAAAACTTTCTGACCCCTAATCAAAATTATTCTCCTTTCGATAACCTCTTGCAAGTATAATTCACGTCTTCCCATATAGTTTTTCCCTTTTAGTTTTTTTCTCTGTGGATTAACCGGGGCCGCATTAATTGCCGAATTGAGCATCAAATTTCTGATCTGATTCTTCAAGTTTCCTTGCCAGGGCTTTGTGGGTCAAAAGTAATTCTCTGAGTCTAACAAATGCTCGCATTATTTCAATATTAACTTGAACTGCTCGCTCACTTCTGAGAATTGAAGATTGCATAACAACTCCTTGTTCAGTAAAGCCAAATGGTAAATACCTTCTTCCTCCTCTTCCAATTTTTGAGGATGCAAATTGCGACCTCAAAACTTTGTACTCCTCTGCAGTTAATTCGAACATTAAATCACTTGGGAATCGCTTTATATTACGTCTGACTTGTTCTTTTAACCTCTTAGCAGTGACCCCATATAAAAAGTACTAAATGATAATCAAGCATTGCCTTTTGACTACGCAAAAACAGAATTCTTTTTTCAATAATTTCCTGCAATAATATTTGTACATTTTTCATTACTTCCTCCCTTTTTTATCATTATTAAGATCTACTTCCTATCGGAGAATTCGATGTATGTGCTATTTTTTCAAATTAACTGTTCAATCTACTTCTCAACCAAATTGATAAATTATGAGGATGAATCTCAGAATTAACACTATAAATATAGGAAAATTCGCTTAATAATGCTTTTAAAAATATTATTCTGTCAGATGGGAATTATCAGCATTAGTAATAATTTCAATTGCAATTTCAGCATCAATCTTCGAAACATAAATTTTTATCGGACCGATCAATACGTTATATCCGGTTCCGATTACTCCCGCACCAAACAGGTTTTGAAGTTCAGCATTCTTTGCATAAAATTTTATATCCGCAGATTCCAATAATGAACTGCACCATAAATAATCAGTATATGATTCAGCAGTATAAACTAATTTTAAATCGCTTTCCATATTTCTTCTCCGTTAATTATCTGAATATTCACCCCATACCTTACGTAATGTATCGGAAATTTCTCCGATTGTAGCATATTCCTCAACAGCGTCAAGAATTAAGGGGAGTAAATTTTCCTCCGAAGATGCGGCTTTCGCTAATGCATCAAGGGAGCGTGATACATTTTCCGGATTGCGACGATTACGTATTTCTGAAATCTTTTGTATCTGGCGTTTGTGGACACTTTGATCGATTTTCAGAATCTCCGGTTGAATGGATTCCTGCGTGATAAAGTCATTTACCCCAACTATAATTTTATCTTTGCGTTCTATTTGCTTTTGATATTCGTAAGCACTGTTTGCTATTTCGTTCTGATAAAATTTATTTTCGATTGCCTTTACAGCACCTCCCAAAGTATCAATTTTCGTTATGTATTCGGTGGCTTTCTTTTCAATTTCATCCGTAAGTTTTTCGATATAATACGAGCCGCCAAGCGGATCGATAGTATCCGGTACGCCGCTTTCATTAGCAATTACCTGCTGAGTACGCAAAGCAATTCTGACTGAATCTTCCGTGGGTAATGCCAATGCCTCATCTCTGCTGTTTGTGTGCAATGATTGACAACCTCCCAGCACAGCGGCAAGAGCTTGTAAAGTAACGCGTACCACATTGTTATCAATTTGTTGAGCAGTTAAAGTTGAACCTGCCGTCTGGGCGTGGAATCTCAGCTTCATCGATTCAGGATTTTTTGCCCCGAATCTGCCGCGCATAATTTTTGCCCATAACCGGCGGGCAGCCCGGAATTTTGCAACTTCTTCAAAAATATTATTGTGAGCATTAAAGAAAAAAGAGAGCTGTGAAGCAAACGTATCTACATTAAGTCCGGCATCGACCGCTGCTTGTACGTAAGCAATTCCATTCGCAAGTGTAAATGCAACTTCCTGAACTGCAGTAGAGCCCGCTTCGCGTATGTGATAACCGCTTATTGAAATTGTATTCCATCTTGGTAAGTTTTTACTGCACCAGCTAAAAATATCTGTTATTAGACGCATTGAATTTCCCGGCGGATAGATATATGTACCCCGGGCAATGTACTCCTTTAATAGATCATTCTGAATAGTACCAGCCAGTTTTGAAATATCTGCTCCTTGTTTTTTTGCGATTGCAATATACATACAAAGGAGTATTGCCGCCGTCGAATTGATTGTCATGGAAGTGGAAATCCGTTCGAGCTCTATCCCATCGAACAATTGTTCCATATCCCGAAGGGAATCAATTGCTACGCCAACTTTACCGACTTCTCCTTCAGACATCGGATGATCAGAATCGTAGCCCATCTGAGTCGGCAAATCGAATGCAACCGATAACCCTGTAGTTCCGTGGTCCAATAGATATCTGTAGCGTTTGTTAGATTCCTCAGCCGAAGCAAATCCTGCATACTGCCGCATCGTCCAAAATTTTCCCCGATACATAGTCGGATATACTCCGCGCGTAAATGGATAATCGCCCGGATAACCCAACTCTGTCAGATACTCAATCTCTTCAGGGAAGTAACATTTTTCAATATCGATATCGGAATCAGTTTTAAACTTTTCTTTACGCTCATGTGATTTCTTTAGGAAGGGATTTAATGTCTCATCTTCCCACTTTTTTCTTTTATTTTCCAGATCATCTGTCATCTTTTTATCCTGTTTTTTATAATGATAAAATAAAGAAAAGTACATAAGGATTCAAATAAAAATGGATTATTTCCAAATAATCTGTTTCCATTTTTTGCCGTTTGATTCAAATAATGCAGCCCCTGAAAGATCGGTGCGGTGAATTTTTATATTTTTATCATTTAATCTTTCCAATACTATATCTGAGGGATGGTTGAATTTATTGTTGAAGCCGGCTGAAATTAATGCATACTCAGGCGCTACCTGATCTAGAAATTCTTCAGTATTGCTGGTTTTACTCCCATGATGAGCATTCTTCAGAATGTCGGTTTTTAAAAAATCAGAATATTGGTTCAATATTTCAATTTCGGATTTTCTCTCTATGTCACCGGTCAGCATTAATGAGGTTTCCTTGTAAACAATTTTCAATACAATAGACTGGTCGTTTAGATCATGTGTTTGTGTGGAATCAAACTCTCCCGCAGGATGAAGAACATATATCCTCGATAAATCCGACGCTTGAATAATACTCCCCTGTTTTACAACGCGATATTTTATATCGAGGGAGTCGATTAAGAATTTGTATTCCGCAAAAATATTTGTCTTCTCATAAGAACCGGCGTCAATAATAGTTCCAACTTTAAATTTTCTCAAAAGGGAAGGAATTCCTCCCAAATGATCATAGTGAGGATGAGTATTCAATATATAATCTATTTTCCTGATCCCTTTTTTATTTAAAAATTGTTTAATAAATCTCTCACCCGCATCACGATAAAAAGTTCTTGGACCGGCGTCAACCAACATATTTTTACCATCCGGGAATTCTATGAATATTGCATCCCCTTGTCCGACATCCAGAAATGTTACTTTGAAATTTTCTTCTTTCTCGAATAATAAAGAATAAAAAATCAGTCCGTTTGCGACAATTAAAAAGGCGAATATAAATCTTTTGACTATTATTCCATTCCTTAAGGTGAATATAAAACCGATGATCACATAAAAAATCACGCCTGAAAGAAAATTAAAATTTGCAAATATATGGGAATACTTTAAATTCCCGAAGTAAGATACAAAATATAATAGGAATCCCGCAGACGCCTTCGTCGTTTGTGCGAAAATATCTGCCGCCCAATTTGAAATAAAGGCAAAAATTGAAGTAATAATACCCAGTGCAAGAATAATTCCTGTCATCGGTACAATTATTAAATTTGCAGCGAAACCGATTATTGATATCTTCCCGAAATAATAGGATGTAAAAGGAATTGTGCCAATCGCAGCGGCAAAAGAAACTGCTGCCAATCCTGAAAAAAATTTTATTATACTTGATTTTTGCAAAACCTCCGGTGCCAAATATAATACCGAGTGAATTTTGGGATATAAAGCTACTATCGCGATAACAGCGATGAATGATAACTGAAACCCCGGTTCAAACAATTGTTTTGCATCGATAAAGAGGAGTATGATTGCTGCCACAGCGAGCGAATTAAACACATCAACTTTCCTCTCCAGCAAAAATGACATTAGTATTATTATTGCCATCACACTTGCGCGAACTACCGATGGAGGATGTCCGGTCAGGAAAATATAAAATACCAGAATCAGACTTGTCCCAATAATACATATCTTTCTGCTAAAACGGAAAAAACTCAATAAAACAAAAATTATTGCAGTAATCATACCGACATGAAGTCCCGATACCGCGAGAATGTGCATAACTCCTGCATTAATAAAAGACTCTTTCAGTTCAAACGGAATTTCGCTTCGGTCGCCGATAAGAATTCCTTTCAGGAAACTTGCTTCTTTACCCCCAATATAGGTAGTAAAATTTTTGCTTATCAATTTTCGCAGCGGATATATTAAATCGGTCAAGAAGAAATTACCTTCCTTTCCGAGAATTTGGATATCGACCTGATCTTCCAAATACATTTTTGCATATATTTCGTTCAGGAAGAGATACTTACGCAAATCGAAATCTCCGGGATTCCGGGCAGTACTGACACTTTGAAGTTGTCCTTGAAATAATATACGCATTCCGTATTGAAGTGAATCAATAAAACTTTCGCTTATATTTTCTATTGGGATTGATACAAGAACACCTCCGTTAGTGCGTATATTTGGAACATCGGTTCCGTACTTATCTACTTCAACAACGAATTGTATGCTTGTCGATTTTTTGCGCGGAGGGTCTGTTACTATTCCCTCTAACATTGCATCAGCGGAATACCCGGTAAATTTAATTATAAGATTTTTCGAAAAATATTTGCCATCGACAGAAATCTTTACAATTCCCAGTAAGACAATTAGTGCCAAAGTAAAGTAAATTCTAAGAAATGAGTCTTTTTTTTGAGCGATGAAAAATATTAATGAGAGGATGAATAAGATTAATAAAGACAAGGCAGAATATAATAGCGGGATTTCGCAATACCATCCAATGATAATGCCTGCAATTAACGGGAGGGCATATTTCATAGCGGGGCGATTTATCAGCATAACAATTTATTTAAACAATTTCAGAATTGCGGGAGCAATCTGTGAAATATTTTTCAACTTCAGATTTGAAAAATATTTTTTGTGCCTTCCCGCCACAAACAAAGGCACAGGATTCCTTGTATGGGTTTTCGTGGATAAGTCTTCAATGTTACCATGGTCGCTGGTTAGTAATAATGTCATCGTTCCTGGATCGAAGCCTTCCAAAACTCCGGATATCAAGGTATCAATTTTTTCCAATTCTTCAACTGATTTACTCATCGACTGACTGTGTCCTGCATGATCCGTAAAAAAATATTCGTAGAAAACAAAATCATATATTTGGAGAAGTCCTGCCAGCCGTTTACCCGCATCTATTATACTAAGTTCACGAACAAGTGGAAATCCCATCGCATTCCAGTGTTCGTTTGTAATATCAGCAGCCAGCGCCTCTCCATTCTTAAGAATTTTATGATCATTTAATTCAAAACCCGACATAGTCCATGCCATAGTCGTGGCAGTCCGCCGGGTTTTATGTGTTTCAATATATTCGAAATACCGCGGAGGATATGCATTTGCATAAAAAACAGAAGTCCCGTTTTGCGATAAACCTTTAAAAATATTTTTTTGTGAGATTAACGAACGTAACTCAGAATAGGGATAAGGACCAAAATGTTTTCCGATCAACTTTGATGCATTAATTCCGCATAATAACGAGGTTTGTCCGGTCCCGCTTTGGGGTAAACCCTTGACATTAAGATTAGCATCTAACGGGTGCAGAAAGGAAAATTTGTTTTCTATATATCCGTTTTTTAGATGAGGTCTTTTCCCCTCCAGTAATCGATCAAAAGTTGTTAACTCAGATTTAAAAAAAGGATTTATTGTCTCATTTTTCTTTCCTATCCCAACGCCATCAAGAAAAATAAATAAAAGCTTTTCTTTGCTTTTTAATACCTTTGTCATAATGTTTCTTTTGATTCGAGCAAGATTGTAACAGGACCCTCGTTCACGAGGCTAATATTCATCATTGCGCCGAATACACCCGTTTTAATATGTTCAGAACCCATTAATAATTTAAGATTCTCAACAAATATTTTATACATTTGATTCGCATGTTCGGGTGGAGCTGCATTAGTGAATGAAGGTCTGTTTCCCCTGCGTGTGTCAGCATATAATGTAAATTGTGAAACCACGAGAATAGAACCATCGACATCCTTAACAGATAAATTCATTTTGTTCTGCGCGTCTTCAAAAATTCTTAAGTTAACACATTTTTCAGCCAGATACTTTGCATCTTTTTCATCATCGGTAGCAGATACGCTGATCAGAACCAGCAACCCTTTTTTAATTTCACTTATGGTTTTACTTTCAATTTTAACATCTGCATTCCCGACTCTCTGAATTAATGCCCTCATAAATTATATCTTTCCTTTTATTACTCTGTCATTTCCGGAAAAATCTTTGATCGTTTCGATGCAGGAATAACCGTGATTTTTTAATATTTGAGATACAGGAACACTTTGATTATATGCAATTTCTAAAAACAAATATCCGCCTGTTTTTAGAAACCTCCGGCTTATATCAGCGATCCTTTCAAAAAAAGTGAGCCCGTTATCAAAATCCGTTGTGGCAATTCTTGGCTCGTACTCGCTCACCTCTCTGCTTAATTGCAAAAATTCTTCGTTCGATATGTATGGAGGATTTGAAACAACTGCATCAAATTTTTCATCAAAACTAATTTCATCAAAAATATCTTTCTGAAAAAATCCAATCCTGTTGAAAACAGAATTTCTTTCTGCATTCCTTCGAGCAATTACCAAAGCATCGTCGCTCTTATCGATGCTTGTGACGGTTGCATGCGGGAGAAATTTTGCAAGACTGATAGATATGTTTCCGCTTCCGGCGCCTATATCCAAAATTTTTATAACGTTATTGTTATTTTTGAATTGCTTAATAACTTCCTCAACAAGTGTTTCAGTATCCTGCCGAGGAATCAAAACTCGTGAATCAACACTAAACTTCAATCCCATAAATTCTGTTTCTCCTAAAATATATTGCAAGGGTTCATGATTTAATCTCCGCCTGAATAATTGCTTAAATTTTGAGGTTTCCTCGCCTTTTAACGGCTTATCAAAGTTTTTGTATAAATCAATTCTGCTACAATTCAGGGATTGGCAAAGAAGTAATTCGACATTTAACCGCGCGTCTTCAAATCCCTTTTCTTTCAGATACTGAGTAGACCAATCGACTAATTCAAGTATCTTCCAATTATTTTTTTTAATTTCACTCATTCAAAATGAATATAAGAATCGGAAAACGAAAAACAAATAATCCCTCCCGAACGCATAGATTAATACCTAACGAAAAAATTGATTCGAGAATACTTCTTCATCTATTGTTTTGATAGGAATACTCCGGGATAATGGTTTCTTCATATTTTCGAGGTATCGTTTAAGAAAATACGCTATCGTTTCAATACGGATTTTTATAGAACCCTTTGGCTTATTCTCGTCAATATCTTTGAAACAAAAATACGGAGTCCCGCTTGCTTCTACAATTTCCTGTATTAAGGAATAAATCGGAGCATCATGCCCGCACCTGAAGTTTGACAATTCAAGCACAACGAGATTAGGATGTCGTGCCGCAAACTTTGCAGCCCATATTTTTTTATTCGTATTTTCGCTATAAGAATTTTTCCATACATCACTGATATCCAAAGGATCGTCTGTTTCGCCTTCGTATAAATTGTCCAGGATTTCCATCTCAGTAGGAAGTGAATCCTGATACAATATAGGATAACCAAGTTTTTGAAATTCTTCAAGAATGCCGTGATTGATTCCGGGATCATTATGGTACGGACGGGCCAAAACTACAATCCCGATCCTGTTTTCTTTCTCAAGCATTTTTAATATTTCAGATCCCTCTTTTTTTATTTTATTCTGAAATTCAAACTGAGCCTCATAAGCTGTTTCAACCGCTTTATCGTTCTCCTTTTTGGTCAGTCCCAGAATATTTTCAAAATCAGTAAACATCTGATGAGCGGCAAGCTTCGGTTCCTTTAAATTAACGAATGTATTTATATATTTTATTTCCATCTCCTGAAAGATATCATATTCCTTGATGAATGCAGCTTTTACTGAAAATGGAGTCGCCACCGCTGACGGACAGCCGCTGTTATCAACACAATTTATCAATTCACTCGGCATTGAATCGATGCTGGGAAAAAAAATAAAATCTATCTTCTTCTTCTTATTCTGTACATAAATTAAATTATGAATATGCGGGATACCAAGTTTGCTCGGATAGCATGGATCGATGTTCCCTCTTTTAGCACCATCTCTGTACAGTTTTTCAGAAGTGAATTCAGAATAGACTATATTCCCGGGTAAGATTCCGAGACTTTCGAAATACGCACTGAAAAACGGATTATAAGTATATAAATTTAACAAACGCGGTATTCCGACAACAATTTTTTCCCTTTTCTTTTTTAAAAAATTTATATTCCTTTTATTTTTCGTGATAGCATACCGGATCGGCGGGTCTTTTACCGCTTGAGGCTTTATGGGATGCCAAACTGATTGCCCGGCTTTCTCAATCATGTTAGGATTTTTTAATTTGATTTCATTCAGATGTTTTTGTATTTCTCTCATCCCCTCAATATTTTCAACTGTTCCTTTTTCGCATGAGGCAATAATAACTCTCTCTTTATGAATTCCGAGAATCTCCTCGAAAGAATCTTGTTCAAGGTATTCGATTCTTCCTGACTTTGCCGACTCAGGTCCCATTTTATAACTAAAGGTCTGTTCGTTATTCAGAGTGTTTGTTTTTTTCATGGAAATGTCGATAAAGGTGCGCAGACAATTATTTTTACAATAGAGGCAACGAGTTTCTTCATTCCGTTTTGTTTCATACTTAATCGATGCCACCGCGTCAAAGCCGATAAAGTTAGTAAATTTTCCGCTCTCGATTAATCTTATCGTTTCGATGGCAACACCTATAGCTCCGCTTTCACCCGTATGTGGATGGACATTGATAACAGGCTTGTGAAGTAAACCCTGATATCGTTCGTTAATAAAATCGACCTGAGCTTTTACCGCTGCGAGATTGTGTTGCGTCCCTCCTTGTAAAATAAAGTACCTTCCGAATTTTGCCACATTAGGCATTTGGGCAATATAAAGCCAGATATTTTTCGGGAGTACCTTTGCCAGTCCTGCTAATATTTCCTCGGGCTTCCAACCTTGTCGCTGAAAATCCACAATATCAGTTTGTAAAAAAACTGCGCAACCATAACTGAATTCAGGAACTCGTTTAGCTGTAAATGCTTTTTCTGCATATTGTTCAACATTAAATCCGAGACTTTCTGCAGTGGCTTGAAGGAAATAACCGTTTCCTGCAGAGCATTGAGTGTTAAGTTTAAAATCAACAACTCTTCCTTCCTTTAATATTATAATTTTGATGTCTTGTCCTCCGACATCACAAATCACATCGACATTATCGAAATAATGGAGGGCAGAAATTGTATGTGCAACAGTTTCAACCAGCGCGATATCGGCTCCGATACAATCTTTTAAAATATCTTTAGCATACCCTGTTACTCCAACACCAAGGATATTTAATTTTACATTTTGTGACTCTATTTTCCTCTGAAGATTTATTAATATTTCTTTTGTGTCTTCAATCGGATTACCTTTTGACAGTCGGTAGTCTTTTGCAATTACGTTTTTATTTTTATCAAGAAGAACCGCTTTAGTTGAGGTGGATCCTCCATCAAGACCGATATATGCATCAATAGTTTTTTGAGGATTCAAAATTACTGTTTGATACTTTGGTAAAGTATATTTTTTTGTGAATGCCTCAATTTCTTCGTGGCTTTTACATAATGCTGCACCGCTAATTTTACTTTTTAACTCCTCCCGATCGCTATAGATATATTGATAAATTTTTTGCGTGCCTTGATAAACTCCTACGTTTTTAGGTTCTTTATTCCCGTATTCGACCGCACCAAGGGCGGCGTACAGCTCAGAATTGGCAGGGACTTTAATTAAATCTTCGGGTTGGATATTCTCAGGAATTGATATATTTCTTTCCTTCCATAAACCGGGAATATTTGCCTGCCAGGCTTCTACCATTCCCGGAAGAAATGTGTTAGGACCTCCAAGCAATAATATTTCCGGTAGTAACGTATGACCTCGTGTTAAAACAGTCAAATTTTGGAGTATGATCGATTCATATAAAGAAGCCATCAATTCATACTTTGACACTCCCTGTTTCTGGAGTGAATTGATATCCGTTTCCGCAAATACTCCGCATTTACCTGCTATGGGATGAATTTTTATACCTTTGAATTTGAATAAGGACAAATCCGATTGCGGAATATTTAATTTAGCGGCAATTTTATCGATAACAGATCCGGTTCCGCCTGCACACTTATCATTCATGCTTGATATTTTTTTTCTGCCACCAGGTGTATCTTTAAAAATAATTATTTTTGCATCCTGACCACCAAGCTCGATAACAGATTTGACTGAAGGGTGAAATTTTTCCACGGCGAGGGACAAAGCATTAACTTCCTGAACAAACTTTCCTCCAATGTAATCGGCATATCCATGTGCACCGCTTCCTGTAACAAATATTCTAAATTCACCCGCCTTAATTTCTAAATCACATTCGAGTTTCTCTAAAAATTCGAAAACCTTTTCCGCTAAACGGGTTTCGTGGCGTTGATAATATGACCAAATAATTTTATCCCCATCGTTGTCGACCGCCACTCCTTTAACAGTCGTTGATCCGATATCGAGACCCACTGATAAATTCTTGGATCGTCCTTTGAGATTCAACACAATATTATCGTTTTTAATCATTTTTTCTTTTTAATAACTTTTGCTACATGGTAAACAAATCTTGCTGCTCTTGAAATAATTTTATCTTTTTTTGATATAACAAACATTGCTGACGCATACTCAGGATTTTCAGCTATAAACTTTTCTATTTCGTCTTTTGATAAACCTGTTTCTTGTAACGCTGTTTCAAATTCCTGCAAACACCTAATCTTTGCTTCGGTTAGAGCCATTTGTACACGACTGTATGCATTGATCTCGCCCTCACCCGATGTTTCAATAGGTAAAAAGAGTAATTCAGGATAATATGAACTGATAACGGAGTGAACACCGTCGCTCTGAGTGCTGGGCAAACACCCGAAGGGCTTAACCGAGATAACCAAATGAGACAATCTCTTGGTAGTATATTCAATACTCTTGGCTACTTCCAGATGCCCTTCACCACCGCGAGCCTGACTATTATAATAATCGTGTCCGATTGTTGCCAATTTGTATTGGTCGGATAATTCCTGAGGGATATAATCAAGATCTTTGCGTAATTTGTTGAATTCTCTTTTTAATAAGAATTCACTTAACCTGACGAGTAATTTTATTTTAAAATGCTGCACATAAGTTCGATAATTCTTTCTGTTTGTTATCCCGAACCGGACAGAACTATTTTGATTAGTTTCAAAAAGTAAATATCCTAACCAATTAATAACCGGTTCGATAATTACTTCTGCCCCTTCCTTTTCAAGGTAATTAAATATCCTGAAATTTCCGTCACCCTCAGTGATCTGTGCCCAGAATTCTCCTGTAATTTTCACTCTCGGCACCAATTGAATGTTATCGATCCGGATGGCTGCAAGTTTTTCTTTTATTCTGATAAAATACGCTTTATATTCATTATTAAATATTTGATCTATGATTAATCCTATCAGACTACTATCTGCACCTTTATGAAAATTATTAAAGAATGAAATTATTTTGGATTTTCTTAAAGATGATTGCTTTTGTTTAATAATTTCGAATAAACCTTCGGTTATCTCCCTGAATACTTTATCAGTTTCACCCTTATTAATTTCATACGGACGGATTTTAAAAACAAGATCATTTAAAATATCACCGAACATTAATGCCATAATCAATCCGACAAAAAATTCTTCATTAAATTCCAGTCCGCTATCTTCTTTTGTTTGATTTAAACCGTCAGATTGTTGAAAAGTTAAAATTCTGAAACCATCGAAACCGGAATTACGCAATGCAAGCCGGTATTCGGATTCGTACATTCCGAATCGGCACGGTCCGCAAGCTCCTGCTGTAAGATATACATACTTGTCGATAATTTCCTTTTTGCCTAATCCCTGTTTTTCAAGGTCTTTCAAAAATATTATTAAATTACCGATAGTGAAATATGCCGGATTGCATTGTCCGTTGTTGCAGTATTCGCGTCCCACATGAAATGCCTCGATAGCCGGTGTTGGAAGGTTTCTTACTTTATATCCTAATCCCTCCATGCTCGCCCGAATAAAATAGTTATGCCTTTCCGTTAAACCCGCAATCAATATTGTGGTATTTTCACGTTCATTTTTATAAAAAGGATTTTCGCGAAATCTTTTATAATGATTTGCTTTTTTAGACAATACAAGGTTTACACTATTTTTATTCAATGTGGAAATCGCGCTTCCTTCCATATGTTGTATTTCTGACATACTTACAGATTTCAATACCCATTACAATTTATAATTTAATTATTTGATAAACAAATTGTATGTTTTTTATACTTTTAGTATATTTTTACACAGAAAGACTTTGTATCCGTTCTTAGTAAAATAACCTTCCGTCAAACGAAATAATTTAGGCTCGAAATATGAAAACAAATAATTTGGAAAAAATAAAAAAAGAAATTAAAATCCGACAGATTAAATTTATTGATTTAAAAACAATTGATTTAGTCGGAAGATTACATCATATTACTATTCCGTTTAAAGAAGGGATTCTGGAAACTTTGTGCGATGAAGGTGTCGGTTTCGACGGTTCAAGTTACGGATTCTCGAAAGTTGAACAGAGCGATATGATACTCACACCTGATTTTTCAACTGCCGTCATTGATCCGTTCAGAGAAGTTCCCACACTTAGCGTTCTTACTGAAATTCATTTGACAGATGCGAAAAAGACCCGATTCAACCAGGATGGAAGATACGTCGCAACTAAAGCTGAAAATTATTTAACCAAAAGCGGAATTGCAGATCAATCACTGTGGGGACCGGAATTTGAATTTTATATTTTTTCTAATGTAAAATTTGATACAAAAACAAGCTCTTCTTTTTATCACCTTGAGCATCAGGAAGAATTTTTTAAAAATGCCTACCATGCAGCAAATCCCTTCGATATATACGATGATTTCAGAGATGAAGCATCAATATTATTTGAACATCTTGGAATTAATGTCAAGTACCATCACCATGAAGTGGGTGAAAGAGGACAACAGGAAATTGAAATACAATTCGATCAATTACTCAACATAAGCGATAAAATTGTACTGGGAAAATATCTTCTTTTCAATTTGGCAAAACAAAAAAATTTGCATCTTACCTTTATGCCAAAACCAATGTTCCGCCAAGCAGGAAACGGCTTGCATATCCATCAGTATTTAACAAAAAAAAATAAAAATATTTTTTACGGTAAAGATAAATACGGAAACCTGAACGATCTTGCACTTTCTTTTATCGGTGGATTGCTTAAACATTCTCCTGCGCTTTGCGCTTTTACGAATCCGAGCACGAATTCTTACAAAAGACTCGTTCCGGGCTTCGAGGCGCCTGTTGCAATCACATTCGGCAAGGCAAACCGTTCGGCGGCTATTCGCATTCCATCATACATAAAAAATCCGGCGGAAGCACGCTTCGAATACCGCCCCCCCGATGCAACCGCTAACCCATACTTGCTGATGAGCGCAATGCTAATGGCAGGAATCGACGGGATCAAAAATAATATTGATCCTGTAAAAGAAGGTCTCGGACCCGTTGATACAAATATTTATGATGACAATAAAAATAATATTAGCTTTTTACCACAGAATCTGGAAGAAGCCCTTGAAGCATTAGCCAGAGATAATAATTTCCTGCAACAAGGGGGTGTTTTTACGGAAGATTTAATAAACCAGTGGATAATGATAAAACACCGTGAAATTGAATCGATAGCAACAATGCCTCATCCTTATGAATTTAAGTTGTATTTCAATCTATAAGATGCGATCATACATATTTATTTTCATATTTTTTATTATTTTTGGTTGCCAAACCGGAGATGATAAAGAAATTCCGATGGAACAGTTTGCAAAAATTTATATAGAAGTATTACTAAAAGAAAAAATAAACATCACATCTGATTCTGTTTATTTCCAACGGAATATTAATACCGACAGTCTCCTTTATTCTTATAAATTAGACAAGCAAAAAATAAAAAACACGATAATTGCATATAATAAAGATGTAAAAAAATGGAAAAATTTTTATCAGATTGTGATTAAACGGCTTGAAGAACTACAGAAGGAAAATATTAGTCATTAGATTTTTTGATAGTGAACTTAAATTTACTTCCACTGCCGTATTCGCTTTCCACCTTGATCTTACCGTGATGAGCTTCAACGATCTCCTTACAAATCCACAATCCCAATCCACTCCCTTTGATATTCTTGGAATCACCTTCTTCGATTCTTGAAAATTTATGAAATAATTTATCTACATGTTCCGGTTTTATACCTAATCCCTGGTCTTTTATCTCAAACATAACTTCAACTTCTGAAAAATCAGAAACCTCGATGTTCACAATCCCCCCTTTTGGTGAATACTTGACGGCATTAGATATAAGATTTTGTAACACCTGTCTCAATTTCGCATGATCAGCTTTTATAAAGGAAACATTAGAATCGACGTTATAATTGATAATATGACGGTTAGTTGTTCGAACTACAGAAATCGCCTCCTGAAGCACACGCTCCACATTAACGACTTTAAAACTTATTCCGACTTGACCCGATTCAATTTTTGTAATTGAAAGTGTATCTTCCGCGAGCTGATTCAAACGATTTCCCTGGTTAACTATCATTTGAATATATTCTTTTACCTTGGTTGAACTTTGCACTTCTTCCGTTTTTAGTAAAAATTTAGCTGCCAATATTATGCTTGAAAGCGGTGATCTAAAATCGTGCGAAACGATACCTAAAAACTCTGATTTTAAATTATCTAATTCTTTTAATTTTTTATTGAATTGTGCAATTTCATCATAGAGCCGTGCCTTACGTAGTGCGCTTGCAATTTGTTCTGAAATTGTTTGTAAAACTATAACATCTGTTTCGTCAAAAGCATATAATTTAGTATCTCTGATATCGATTACACCGGTAACTTCGTCATTGATCTTTATCGGAATTGCTAATTCTGATTTTACATTATATTTTTCTAGTCCGATAAACCTTAAATCGTTAGTAACATCATTCACCACAACAGTTTCACCGGTTTTCGCAACCCAACCCGGAATCCCTTCGCCGAGTTTTATTTTAAACTCGTTAATAGGTAGATCGAGATGTTCATCTGTTTTGGCTTTAAGGATCAATTCGCTTTTATCGTCTGAAATAATAAAAAACATAGAGCCGTGATAATTAAAATCACGTTTGATGGCTTCTAATACAGACCTCAATAACTCATCAATATCCAATGATGCATTAAATATGTTTGAAAGTTCATTAATAATTTCTATCTGGGTTATTCTCTTCTTAGCGTCTTCGAAAAATGCAGTATGACTTAATGCAACGGCAATCTGCAAACCGAAAATCTGTGCCAAAGCCAAATCTTCTTCGTCAAAAGCATGAGGATCACTCGATCCGAACATTAGTGCGCCCAGATTTTCCTTGCCGCTTTTCATCGGAACGATAAGAAATTTTTTAATACCGAGTTCGTTGAGCTTACCCTCAATGCTGTTTGAATATTCAGTTGATTCATTTATATCAAAAATGACCGGGGATTGGTTTTTCAATACCCGCCCCAATAATCCCTCTTCAATGAAAAAATAATTTCCATTTAGACCCGATGCATCGACTACCGAAGATAAAGAAATAATCCGGTAATTATTGTGTCCTTGATTTTGAAAAGCTATTAGAAAAGCTTCGCACTCTATAAGCCATTTATAATCTTTACGGAGAATCTCACAAACTTCCTGTTTATTAGCCGCAGCATCGATTTCAAGAATAATATCGAACAATGTGTTAAGCCGGCGGGTTAACGCAAAACCCTCGATCATTCCTGGAATTTTTTCAATCTTTTCAATTGGACTGGCTATCCTTTTTGATTTTAATTTGCTCATTTGAAATAAATTTACCTATTGATGTTTAATTCATTTTTAGCTTCAACAACATGTCCGATAATAAAGGGTTTCTCTCCCGTTTTTTTCAAAGTATCCAAAATTTCTTCGTGTCCTCTTTTTGCACAAATTATTATTAATCCAATTCCGAGATTAAAAGTTGAGCGCATTTCAGATTCAGGAACTTCACCATCTCTTTGAATAAGATTAAATATCGGAGGCCTTTCCCAGCAAAACCAATCGATATTGACGTCGAAATTTTTTTTCAACAAACGTTTTACATTTCCATAAATTCCTCCCCCCGTAATATGTGCTATTCCATGAACGGTAGGGAATTTTTTTATTATTTTGATTGAAGGATAATATGATTTATGGATTTCCAGGAGACAATCACCCAGCCTCATTCCCAAGCTGTCGATGAAATCGTCCCATTCATATCTTTCTAACAAAACAGACCTTGCCAAAGAATATCCGTTTGTATGTAAACCGTTCGAAGGCAATGCTATTAGTATATCGGCTATTTTAATTTTTTTTCCGTCAAAAATTTCTGATTTTTCGACGACTCCGATTATTGTTCCGGCGAGGTCATATTCTTCTGCATGGTATATACCGGGCATTTCAAGAGTTTCTCCACCGATAAGTGAGCAATTATTTTCCTTACACGCTGTAATTATACCGTCCATAATCTCATCGGATACTTTAGGAGATAACCTCCCTGCCGCAAAATAGTCCAGAAAAAATAAAGGTTCAGCTCCCGATACGGCAATATCATTTACGCAATGGTTCACTAAATCTTGTCCTACTGTGTTGTGTTTGTTCATTAAAAAAGCAATTTTTAGTTTTGTGCCGACACCATCAACGCTGGAGACCAAAACCGGGTTTTGATAGTTTTCAAATTTTCCGTCGTAAAATCCACCGAATAAACCGATTTCCGAGAGAACAGATTTGGAAAAAGTAGAACGGGCTTTGAGTTTGAGCTTTTCGACAAATTCATTACCGGCATTATTGTTAACGCCGGATGATTTGTAAGTTTTCAATTTATAAGACCTGTGCCTGTTAAAAATATGAATTAATAAAGTATTTTTTGATTAAAAATGCAAGAAATTAATAATTCCTTGCAGAAAACACAAAATGTAAGTATATTTTCACTAAAATATTCTGTTTTATGAAAAATCTCTCAATTACTCAATCAAAATCGCAAATACGCGCAGGAAAAATTTTCTGCATCGGACGAAATTACGCTGAACATGCGAAGGAAATGCAATCGGAATTAACGGAAAAACCAGTTGTTTTCCTGAAACCAACATCGGCATTGATCTTTTCAGGTGAAAATATCATTTTTCCAAATTTTTCGAAAGATATGCACCATGAAGTAGAACTTGTTGTTGTTATCGGAAAGAGTGGAAAAAATATTCCATCGTCTGACGCTTTCTCTTATATTTTAGGGTATGGTATCGGTCTGGATATGACATTAAGAGATGTTCAAGCAGAAGCAAAGAAAAAGGGATTACCCTGGACAGTCGCAAAAGGGTTCGATACATCAGCTCCCATTTCGGAAATAATTTTAAAGGAACATATTTCTGATCCGCACAACCTTAATATCATTTGTCGGGTTAACGGAGAAATTCGTCAGAAATCAAATACCGGAAATATGATATTCCGCATCGAAAAATTAATTGAATACATATCCGGTATCTTTACGCTGGAAGAGGGCGATTTAATTTTTACGGGTACTCCCGAGGGAGTTGGTCCTGTTTATCACGGTGATATGCTCGAAGCCGAAATCGAAAATCTGATAAAAATCTCAAACTACGTTACCACTGAATAAAAATAATGAAAAATTCACCTCTTTATATATTGATCCTCATTTTAATTTTTGCTTCTCTAATTTATGGTTTCCTGAATGTTGAAACGCACGAAATTACTAATGAATCAAAAACCGAAGCTTCGATTAATTCTATCGATTTAATTTACGAGAAGTTTGAAACCCTGACTCCCGACCTGACTGAATATATTTGGCCCACCGATGCGAGCCAGAGAATAACTTCCACATTTGCCGAGTACCGAAACAATCACTTCCATGGCGGAATTGACATCAGTACAAACAAACGAAATGGTTACAAAGTTTTTGCTGCCCGCGAGGGATATATTTATCGAATCATTAATATCCCGAACGGATATGGCAAGATGCTTTATGTAAAGCATCCCGACGGATATTATTCTACTTATGCACATCTGAGTACATTCAGTAAAGAAATCAACCGGTATTTAAAGGAAGAACAATATCGGCGACAACAATATTTTGTTGATTTAGTGTTAGATTCCGTTCTATTTCCAGTAACTAAGGGACAGATCATAGCATATACGGGTGATACCGGAGCAGGTCCTCCTCATCTTCACTTTGAGATCAGGGATAACAATATGAATCCTGTTAATCCGTTTCATTTTGAAAATCTGCTTATTCAGGACAATGTTCCCCCGATAATAAAAAAAATTTTTGTGGCGCCTCAAGGGTTGAATTCAACAGTTAACGGAAACAATTCTTATTATTTTTTCTCAAATCCGAATCGCGGATCGCGGAATGCAAAAATTCATAAACCGATTGAGGTAACAGGTAAGGCAAGAATGGGAATTGAAACGATTGACCTGGCGAATGAAGCTTCAAACAGGTCAGGAATTTATACGACTGAATTTTTCCTCAACGATCATCTTGTTTTTGTAACAAAATTCGATCGCATCCCCTCGCAAGAATCAAGGCAAATACATTTTCATTACGACCTTCCTCTTATTTTAGAAAATAAAGGAAAATTCCAGAAGCTCTATGTTGAGGAAGGGATAACACTACCTATTTATAACCGATTACCGTTTGGCAGCGGAATAATTGATTCTGAATTATTAAAAGAAGGAATTCATCCATTTAAAATAATTGTGATGGATTTTTCCGGAAACAAATCGGTTATCAATGGAGAA
>CAYTID010000006.1:0-49449 GCA_964437735.1 uncultured Ignavibacteriaceae bacterium
GTCGGCTTTGATATTAATTGCGGTGTCCGCTTACTCTCCTCAACTTTTATGGAAAGTGAAATAAAAAATAGAGTGGAACCATTGCTAAATCAATTGTTTCGCGATATTCCATGTGGTACCGGAAAGAGTGGAATGCTCGAGGTTACAAAAACTCAACTTGATCACGTATTAAACAATGGAGCTAATTGGGCTGTTGAAAAAGGATACGGTAATGATACAGATTTAGAACATATTGAAGAAAACGGATGCATAACAAACGCAGACGCTTCATTAGTCAGCAAGCGGGCAAAAGATCGCGGACATGACCAATTAGGAACTCTTGGTTCAGGAAATCACTTTCTAGAAATTCAGGTAGTATCCGAAATTTACGATACCCTGACTGCCGAAAAGTTCGGATTATGGAAAAATCAGATCGTTATTTTGATTCATAGTGGTTCGAGAGGACTCGGACATCAGGTATGCACTGATTATTTGGATACTATGCAGGGTGCAATGAAAAAATACGGAATAAACGTAGTCGACCGGCAACTGGCTTGTGTTCCGATAAAATCGCAGGAAGGGCATGATTACCTGAGTGCGATGTCGGCAGCAGCGAACTTTGCTTTTGCCAACAGACAGATGATTACTCACTGGACACGTAACGGATTTCAACGAATTTTCGGGAACACAGAATTAAAAATTGTATATGATGTATGCCATAATATTGCAAAATTTGAAGAACATAATATCGATGGTATTCAAAAAAAAGTACTGGTACACCGCAAAGGAGCAACAAGAGCATTTCCTAAAGGGAACAAAGCACTACCCAAAGATTTGCAGGTTGTTGGACAACCGGTTTTGATACCAGGAAGTATGGGAACTTGTTCATACGTTTTAGTAGGAACCGAATTGGCAATGAAAGAAACCTTCGGGTCATCGTGCCATGGAGCCGGAAGGGCAATGAGTAGAACGCAGGCAAAACGCGAAACCAAGGCTGAAGATTTACTAAAAGAGATGAAGCAAAAAAACATATTTGTTCGTGCTCAAACAAAGGCAGGTTTAACAGAAGAAAAACCTGATGCATATAAGAATATTACTGAAGTTGTGGACGTTGTACATAATGCAGGTTTAGCAAAGAAAGTTGCTAAAATGACCCCAATAGCAGTAATGAAGGGATAAAATTCTTCAATAAAAAAAATTGACATTGTGCTCCCAAATATGTATATTCGATAAAATTTCGATACTACAATAAATAAAAATATTTAAGGAGAATAAAATGGCAGATATATCCATGGACGCTTTAGGAATGGTTGAAACCAAAGGGTTAGTCGGTTCTATCGAAGCCGCCGACGCTATGGTAAAAGCGGCAAAAGTAACATTAATTGGAAAAGAAGTAATCGGTGGTGGTTATGTAACAGTTATGGTTCGCGGTGATGTTGGTGCGGTTAAGGCAGCTACAGATGCAGGAGCAGCAGCAGCACAGCGTGTTGGTGAATTGGTTTCAGTACATGTAATCCCACGTCCACATGTCGACGTAGAATTAATACTGCCAAAACGTTAATCCGTAAAATAAATTTATTAATTTAAATGAAAACCTTAGATTTTGCTCTCGGTTTAATTGAGACCCGCGGCCTGATCGGTGCTATTGAGGCAGCTGATGCTGCTACAAAAGCTGCCGATGTTAAGCTCGTTTCAAGAGAAAAAATCAGAGGGGGTTTTGTAACTATCAAGGTTATCGGCGACGTAGCTGCAGTCCGTGCCGCAGTTGATGCAGGTGGCGCAGCCGCAGCACGAGTCGGTGAACTGATTTCTACACATATTATACCTCGCCCGATTTATGAACTAAATTCTCTGATTTTCACTACGGATAAAATACCAATTATCACCACAACAAAAAAGATAAAAATAACGGAAAAATCGGTTTCAGAAAATAAACGACGCGGCAGAAAACCGCAGGAAATAGCTGCCAAGTCAAAAGAGACTCCGAAAGAAATAGTGGAAAATAAAACCACAATTCCAATTACAAATTCAGCCACAACAGAAAGTGAGTCGGATTTTCTTAAATCACTCGAAGCAATGACCGTTCATGAATTACGCAGACTTGCACGAAGTACAGAAGGATTATCGATTTTCGGAAGACAAATTTCAATGGCTAACAAAGATGTTTTGATTTCAGAAATAATGAAAACGAAATTCCCTAAGTAATTCAATATTTTTTAGATATACTCCATCACTCGCAACAGATTGCGAAGGATGGAGTTTTTTTTTATCTTTATATCGGAAATGAAATTTAAAAATCTCCATATTGTTGCGGCATCTATTCTATTTGCTATTGTTATGTGGATATCCATTAACATGACTTATGACTATTCAACAAGTGTTTCGATACCCGTGATATTGGAAAATTTTCCGGAAACGGAAGCTTTACAGAGTCCTGTCCCTAAGCAATTAACCGCACGCCTTAGAGGAAACGGCTGGAACTTAAGCTCATTAAAACTAACAAGAGATCTAAAACTGATTATTGATGTAACTGAGCTGGATAAAAACAATGTCTTAAATACCGATAAATTAATTTTCGATAAATTGAGATTATCGGCAGAGGTTAATGTATTAGATGTTGAACCTGATTCGCTCGTTATAATTCTTGATGAAAAAATATTTAAAAAGGTACCTATTATTCCTGAAGTCGTTACCTTTTTTAAAGACGGGTACAGTCAAATTGGAGATACATTTCTTGATCCGGATAGTATAAATATTTCCGGGTCAAAAACTTATCTGGACAATATTTTGTACTGGAAATCCAAACGATATGAATTTAAAGATATCTCTGAATCGATAAAAGTCGACTTAGAATTGTTTGATCCACCCGACTATTTAGTCAATCTTAAAAAGAAAAATATCAAATATCAAATACAAGTAGAGCCATTTGCAGAAAAATTATTTACGGGAATTAATGTAGAGGTAATATCAACACCTTTTAACAGAGATATAATAATAATTCCACCCAAAATGGATCTGATCGTACGAGGAAGCATAGCTCAGCTTTCTGAATTTAGTAACGACAATATAAATATATTTATAGAGTATTTTGAATTAATGTCCGATAGTACCGGTTATTTTACACCTCAAATTAAAACTCCGGAAGGAATAAAGGTTGTTCAGAGACAGCCTGAACAGTTTCAATATATCATCCGTAAAAGACTTCAATAATAAAAAACTATGAGACTAGCCATTAACATCGACCATGTAGCCACATTGAGAAATGCACGCGGTGGAACGCAACCCGATCCTGTAGATGCTGCATTGATATCAGAAAAAGCCGGAGCGGACTGTATCGTCTGTCACCTGAGAGAAGACAGACGCCATATAAAAGATGATGATGTAAAACGATTACGAAAATTTATAAAAACCAAACTCGACCTGGAAATGGCCGCAACGAAAGAAATAATTAAAATAGCCGTGCAAATCAAACCTGATCTTGTAACTCTGGTTCCGGAAAAAAGAAAGGAACTTACAACTGAAGGCGGTCTTGATGTAGTAAAATTTAAAAAATCTTTAAAAACGGCGATTAATATATTTCATAAAAACGGAATAAAAGTTAGTCTATTCATCGATCCTGTATTTTTGCAAGCAGACGCTGCTAAAGAAATCGGCTCGGATATGATTGAAATTCACACCGGAGAATATGCCGATTCAAAAAATAAGACAGAGGGAGAAAATAATTTAAAGAAGATTCAGAATACTGCTCGATACGCCAAAAAACTCGGATTAACCGTCAATGCAGGACACGGATTGAATATAGAAAACATTAAACCGATCGCGGCAATTAGAGAAATTGATGAGGTAAGTATAGGGTACTCAATTATTGCCCGATCACTTCAAATCGGTTTGGAAAACGCAGTAAGAGAAATGAAAAAGGTTATTAAATAACTACATAACCTAACATGTTATTAATAAAAAAGCCGACGATGAGTCGGCTTTTAAATTTTTATTTATTACTGATTTTACTCAATAGCTCTTTTGCTTCTTTTCTGAATTTATCATCATCTTCATCTTTAGTCGGAAGAGTTTCAATAGTTTTTAAGTGTTCCTTTGCCTTCGCATATTTTTTTTCCTCAACATATGCGCGTGCTGCATCTAATCTGTACATTATAAAATCGGGACGTAGCGAAATTGACTTTTCATAATTAATTATTGCATCGTCCATATTTGCCCAACCCAGCCCTAAGGGATATCTAATAATCTTACTTTTTTCGCTCAGCTTAGTGTGTGTTCTCCCGTAAACATAATATGCCGTCGGATCTTTCGGATTTATCTGAATCGCTTTTTCTAAATCGGCTTTTGTATTCTTGACCAAGCCGATGTTTTCCCATATCCCTTTGAATAAAGCGATTCTTCCATTAGCGATAGCCCGTCGTGTGTAGCCCATGAATCCGTTAGGATTACTTTTTATTGCTCTATCGGCGTAATCATAAGCTTTTCTATAAGTCTCCTCCTGAGCTTTTTTCTCTACATCCGAATTTGCGGGCATATGTTCGCCGATATCGACATAACATCGACTGATTCGCCACAAAACATCATAGTTATTCGGAGAAATATTCAATACCTCTTGATATTTCTGTAATGCTTTTTCATTTTCAAAGGCAACTTCAGCGAACTGATCACCCTCGAAAATTAGTGTTACAAGATCGACAGAATTTTCCTGTGCATTAAGAGTCAGTGAACAAAAAAACAAAATTACAACAACAAGGGTTTTAAACACATTTAAATTCATTTTGAACCTCCTTAAATTTATATTAACATGAAATATTTTCAACGATTACTAATTTCAAATTTTTTGATTTCATCACGCAGGCGGGCTGCTAATTCGTAATCCTCCCTTTCGATAGCCTCTTTAAGCTGTGTGCGTAAACGATCAAGACGTTTTATTCTATCATCAACTTTAGGCGAATCTCCATCAGTTTCTTTTTCGTCTTCAAATTCTTGTTCGAAAGAAGCTTCACGCATTACCGGCTCAGCGACAAAAATAGGTATCCCGCATCTCACAGCCAATGCTATCGCATCACTGGGCCTCGAATCGATCAATTTTCCGTCGAGTGATAAAGTGGCAAAAAAAGTACCGTCTTTGAGTTCACTAATAGTTACGTCGTAAATCTCATATCCCATTGATTCAATAACATTTTTTAGAAGATCGTGAGTAAGCGGGCGCGGAGGCTTTATTCCTTCCATTTCTAAAGCTATCGATTGGGCTTCAAAAGCCCCTATAATTATAGGAAGTTGACGATTCCCATCAGATTCTTTGAGTATGAGTGCATATGCGCCACCGCTTGAGGGACTCGTCGTCAAACCGACTATATCAACTTTTATTTTTTCAAAATCCATAAATGTTAATATTAAATTCTTTACACAATAATATTAATAAAATTCAGAGCAATTCCAATAAGAAAACGATTTTATTTTCCAAAAAAATTATTGAGTTCTTTGTTTAAAGCCGGGACAATTTCTAAAGTATCTCCGACTATTCCATAATCAGCGATTTGAAATATCGGAGCGTCTTTATCCTTATTGATAGCAACAATGCACTTTGAAGAAGACATACCTGCTAAATGTTGGATCGCTCCCGAAATTCCGCAGGCGATATAAAGATTGGGTGATACAGTTTTACCCGTCTGACCAACCTGCTCATCGTGTGGTCTCCAACCGGAATCAACAACAGCGCGTGATGCCCCGACTGCTGCTCCGAGAATATCAGCAAGTTCTTCGATGACTTTAAAATTTTCAGGAGATTTCATTCCTCTGCCTCCTGAAACCACTATACTTGCCTCTGTTACATCGGGACGTCCCACGGCGACTTTAGTAGAAATTGCTTTTACTGAAAAATCCTCGTCGTTCAAAACAACGGCAATTTTTTCTATCTCAGCTTTGTTTCCATCGGAATTACCGGCTGTAAATACATTCGGACGTAACGTGTAAATCTTGTTCTTCGACAATATCTTTACATCGCTTAAAGCCTTTCCGGCAAAAATCGGACGAGTAGCAATGATATCGGATCCATTAATTTTCAGCGCAGTACAATCGGCTGCTATACCTGCTTCAAGTTTCACCGCAATTCTGGGTGCAAGGTCTTTACCCATTTGAGAAGCCGGAAGAAATATAATATCTGCCTCAACCTTCTTAGCAACCTCAAAAACTATTTTTGCATAAGCCGTAGTAGAATAATAATTCAACCTTGAATCTTCAACGACAATTACTTTCTTGGCGCCGAACCCGCCAAGGTCAGGTGCCATATTTTCAACCCCGTTTCCAACTACACAGGGAATGAATTCGCATCCTAATTCTTCAGAAAATTTCTTTGCTGCTTTTGTAATTTCAAAAGCCGTTTTTTTAAATTTGCCTTCTCTTTGTTCCGCGAATGCTAATATTTTCATAATATTTTCTACTTATGTTTTTAATTTCATCAGGTTAAATTATTTTTGCTTCTTCATGAAGCAATCTTACCAACTCTCCAACCGCAGAAGAATCCGTGCCTACAATTTTTCCGGCTGATTTAGACGGAGGGAGCTTTAGACTAACGGTTTCAACTTTCAGTTCACAAGGGGAGATCGGTTTGTCATCTATCGGCTTACTTTTAGCAGCCATTATACCCTTTAGAGAAGGATAACGCGGCTCACATAAACCTTTTTGTACGCTTAAAACAACAGGGAGCCTGGTCTCAACAGTTTCATGCCCGCCTTCAATTTCCCTTTCACATGTAACTTTTTCTTGTTCAATAGTTAGTTTTACAATCACGGAAACAGAAGGCATGCCGAGCATTTCTGCTACCAGTCCGGATAATTGAGAATTATCATAATCAATGGATTGTTTGCCGAATAAAATAACATCGGGCTGATATTCTTTTAAAAATTCAACCAATCCCTTTGCCAACGAAATCGAATCGCGGACTGAATCGTCCCTCAATAAAACAGCTTTATCAACACCCATGGCAAGGGCTTTTCTTAGAGTTTCCTTATTTGGATCACTACCAAGTGAAACAGCCACAATTTCTCCGGAAAATTTTTCCCGAATCTGTAGTCCTTGTTCCACCGCAATCTCGTCGTATGGACTCATAATATAATTCACACCGGTTTTGTCTATACTTTTTCCGTCAGAAGTAATTCGAATTTTGGTTTCCGTATCCGGAACATGGTTGATGCATACAGCGATTTTCATTTACGACCCTCAGGTATTTTTTTTTATTTACCGTCAATATATATAGAAATAAAAAAAAAGGCAAACGATTTTCTTTGAAATTTTGGCTTTTGTAATCGCTCATTAAACATGTCAGGTATAACGCTCAATAGAAATTGATCTTTCCCAGATTTTTGGACATAAAGTCAAGACATAATTAGTTGTTTTTAAAATCCGATCGGTTATTTACACTCCCAAATTGGCAAAAAATATCAGCCGTAAAGTGATACCCTTTCCATCTATGAAACTTAAACTCGTAACTTAATTTCGTCAACTTAAACTTGACATTTCTATTGGACTTTCTTACACGGCATTTCTACTAGGCTATAACACAAGTATTTTTTATTTTTGATTATATTAAAACATTGAATAGGTTTGAGAATTTGACATGCTTCATTATAATAAAATACATTTGTCTAGAAAAATCATAATTCGTTTTTATTAAGGAATAGTTTACTTGGTATTTTAGTATCTTACCGTTTTTTTTTGTATTTGTTAAGCTGATATTTGTGCTCCTTTTTACTATTAAAAAATAATAGTGCCCCTACAAATTTACCCTTAATTGTTAATTCATCAACAAATTTTCCAGTAAAATTAGCATTAAAATCTATTTGCTGCATTCTTGGACCACGTAGAGAGAGTGAAATAATAGAATCTCTTTTAATAAATGTCCCAGAGGTGATGGTTACCGGCCAACCAAACATTTCTCCATCACCGGATATTCTGTTCTCCGTATCAATGATTGTTAATCTAATATTATCATCACTTGAATACCATAGTCCGTCTAAATTTATTGTATTATTTTCTGTTATACGACTAATTATAAAAATTATTAAGGGAATAAAAATAGCCAACAAAATTAATAGTGTTAATATGTTTTTACCTTTGAATGCTTGGAAAAGAACTGAACTTTTCAAAAGATTAAAATTGTCACTCTTATTATTTACCTTTTTATTTATCTCATTAGTTCTAGTACTATAGATATAATCAGATTGTAACAATATACTCTCACGATCATCGTAATTTAAATAGTTAAATTTATTCTCAATTATAGATAATAACTCAACCTGATCATTTTCAGATAATTCTTTAAAATTTGTCTCTGATTTGATAAGGTTTATAATGCGATTTATTAAGTAAATTGAATATTCTTTTTTTTTAAACGTACCAATTATCAATAATTTATTAAATTCATCTGTTGCTTTTTTAAATAATAAATTGATCAATTTAAATTTATCCATTGTTATACCCTGAATAGTTTTCAATAAATATTAATTGGTTGAAGTTTTCCAATTACCAAAAATTGCAAGCGAATCGGTTCTTATTTTACCGCTAAGCTTTATATTGCTTAATTTTATTGATATGTTTAAAAAACCATCATTAAAGAAAGACTTTCCTTTGCTAGTTATATCCACATCCTCTTTTGAAGTGAAAATTATATCATCGCCTTTTTTCATTATAAACACTCCTAATTCATGAAATAACTGAGCTTTCCACTGTGAGGTATTGTTATAAAATGGAATAAAATGGTAACGTTTATATTTTGTAACAAACTCAATCATATCACCCCCTTCTTTTAATTCTGACTTGTTGATACTGTGAATGATTTGTTCTATAAACGAAAATATTTTCTTTTCAGGAATCCTCTTCGAAACAAGTGCTGAATATTTTGTATGTAAGTTTATGCAATTTAATCCTAAAAGAGATTGAAAAATTGGTAAGCTCATATAGTTTGTATATGTATTAGAATCAACAGCTCTGATCATATCGAAGGGATCAATCCCTAGTAAATAATTTGATAGAGCTAACATCATTAATAGGATACCATTTTGAATAAAAGAAATAATTTCCTCATGTGCTGATTTTTCCAAATCGTTAAAGAAAAATAAGGTGGGATTATAATGGCGTGCAGTTAATCCCATTATAATACAATAAATTATGCAGAGAATAATACTTGACCACCAACCTTTATATATATTTATAACAGATAAAATTATTGAATTTAGAAATAACATTGATGATGATGCACTATAAGCACGACCCGCATAGGGTTTTGAATAATAATTACCAAATTTTTGTAATAACTTATTAGCTTCAAAACTAAGTTCAGGTACATACGAATACTTTCTTTGTTTGATAGAAAAAAGAGTTATTAATAAATATAAAGATGGAATAATTATTATTAACCAACCCCAAAATATCGAAAAACAACTTACGATGATTGATGTTATGCAGAAAACCAAAACTATATATTGTATCATATTGACCTCGCGTAAAAATTTGTTTTAGTAAAAAACTAACAATCATATTTATAATACTCTTTATTATGATTAGTTATTTTTTAAAAAATCAAAAGCTAAAATTATTCTTTAAAATTATTGGTTAAATTTAACTTATTATTTGCTTTTTCCCAACTGAAGTCTGGTATTTCCCTCCCAAAATGACCGTATGCAGACGTCTGTTTGTAAATAGGTCGTCGCAGGTTTAGCATTTCGATGATTCCTTTGGGAGTTAAATTGAATATTTCCGGAATTATCTTCTCAAGTTTTTCTTCACTAACCTTTCCGGAGTTATGCAGATTTACCAAAAGTGATGTGGGTTCGGTTTTACCAATTGCATATGAAAGTTGAACGGTACAGCGTTCTGCTAAATCTGCAGCTACTATATTTTTCGCAACATAGCGAGCCATATATGCTGCAGATCTGTCGACTTTGGTTGGATCTTTGCCTGAAAAGCATCCGCCACCGTGAGGACAGCTTCCTCCGTAAGTATCAACTATAATTTTACGCCCGGTTAATCCTGTGTCGGCAGCAGGACCTCCTTCAACAAATCTTCCCGTAGGATTGACGAGATACACAATATCTTTTGAAAAAAGTGATTCAGGAATAACTTTTTTGATTATATCTTCAATTACAGCTTCTTTTAGTGAATTGTTATTAATATCATCGGAATGCTGGGTTGAAAGTATGACTTTCCCGACTGAGACCGGATTATTTCCCCGATATTTTACAGTCACTTGTGACTTGGCATCGGGACGGAGCCAAGGGAGAGTTCCGCTTTTTCTCAACTCGGATTGTTTCATCACTAATTTATGTGCGAGCATAATAGTCAAAGGCATTAACTCAGGTGTTTCGTTTGTTGCGTATCCGAACATAAGTCCCTGATCGCCGGCACCAATATCGCCGTTTGAAAGCTCTATACCTCTATTAATATCGGGAGATTGTGTATTTATTTTAGTAATTATTTCACAAGTATCATAGCTGAATCCGTCTTTGGGATTAGTATATCCGATCTCTTTAATTGTTTGTCTGATAATGTTTTCGACATCAATATTAGAACTAGTTTTGAATTCACCGGCGACAATTACCAAATTTTTAGTGACAAGAGTTTCGCATCCGACTTTTGATTCCGGATCACCTACCAGACAAGCATCAAGTATCGCATCGGATATCTGATCAGCGACTTTATCAGGATGACCTTCAGAAACAGATTCGGATGTAAAATAATATTCTCTGTTCATGATTATTTCCATTGGTTATTTGTTATACTTTTCCTGTAATTTGATCGAACCATCCCAGGCGATAGGCATTTGTTCCAGTTCTGATTTCACATGGATTGAATCAGTTACAAGGTCAAACCATTTATTAAACATTTCACGTTCCAATTTTACGCAGATATCTTTTTTATTTTTCGCATCTGTCTGATTGCCGGAAAGTTGTATTGACAAATGATAATTAACTCTCCTCCATGGGTCACCTTTATATAATTCTAAAGTTCTGCATCGTTCCTCTATATCTTCAATAGCATCATTCGGTAAAGAAGTGGAGGCCGACCAAAAAACTTCTCTGAGTTCTTTAGAATTGAAATACGGTAAAGGAGGATCACCGATAAAATTCTCCAGTCCGATTATATGACTTGGAAAATCTCCAAAAATTTTATAATCCTCTTCTCCGTTTTTCCCAAACAAAGAATGTAAAACAGATAATAATTCCGTTTTATTCTTAGACACTTCCACGGGTATTATTCCAAATAAAATACAATCAGCTATAAACGGATTTAACTTTCTGAGTGCAATCAGATATTCATCCTTAGTAGGTACTTTGATCAGCATAAGAGAACAAGCTGTCGGGCCAAACGGATTCAGGTACCCCCACAGGAATAAAGGAATAAAATTTTGTACATTTCCGATATCATTACATTGTCCGATTGGCTTTGTCAGATATTCAGGATATTTGGTTGCATATTTATGAAGATTCTTTCTTAATTCGTGTGCACGCCCGTACACGACCAATTCCGGAATATTTTTTATTTCATCTTCTTCAGTGTCAGCCATTTGATTACCTTCCATTTATTATAATTGGATTTAATATAAGTGGTTATAAAATAATATCAAATAATTATTCATTTTTACAATAAGAAACATATAATACCCCTTTTTTGAGATAACTTTTGAGCCATTGACAACCCAGTTCATAATCATTTTGATGTCTCATTCTCAATGATTCACCCGAAGCATTTAAATAAATATAATCTTCCCCGATAATAAGACCGCTTTGGTCGAGGTCATTTATAATATCTTCAATATCCCCGAAAGACATCCCAATGGATAGGGATAATTTATTGTTATATTCTAATGAGTCTTTATACTTATCCGAAAAAGCATTAAATCCTCCCTTGTATTTTTGTTCTAAAGATTCATTTTTAATCACCACCGAGAAAAATATGCACTTTAATTCGTTTTCATTCGTGAATGAAGTTGAATTGTTTTTAACTGTCTTCATTTTATATTCCCTTTTTAATTTTTGAAGTCATAATATATTTTTTATTATTGTCTACAAATTCAGCAATCTCCAAATTGGGATTGCCGGAATGCATGTCTCTTAGAGTAAAATTTGAAGATCCAGGGTATTCGGGGTGATTTCTTTTCCACATCTTGACGGCGCGGTAAGGTAAATTTTTGTAATCGAGATAAATACTCTCTAACACTTTTGCTCTCGATATCACTATGCACGGCAGGCTCGGCACCCAATTCGTTAGGTTTACGGGAGTTTCATCGAATGCAAGTATATCATTTTCAAAAAACTCTAGTGCTATTACATAGGAATTACTTAATACCGAATAACCTCTTGGCTGGTAATAACAATAAAAAGCATCTGCCAGCGATAGGTAGCAATGTATCCCGTGAGGATATCCCTCGCATATGTCTGAGCCACAAAAATTTACGATATTATCGGGAGTTAATGAGATTTCCTCACCAACGTGATAGCGGATATCTTTCAACCCATAAATAGGGAGGAAACTTATACCTTCTTCATCCTGAGTAAATTCGCATACTTTGTATCCGATTAATTTTCTGTCGGAATTTTTAAAATTTTTAATAAGTACATTTTTAAGACACATAATATTCTCCTTTTATATAGATATTTTAAACAAAAAAACCTGTTGCTAAAATTGCAACAGGTTTTCCCGTTGCCTTTTTAGCAGATTTATCCCGTTCTACGGGATTTTTCCCGTGTGTAACGGATCATAGTGGCTGCAATATGGCTCAAATCCGTCAAACTCCTGAATAATATCCCATGCTTCGCAGAATTCAAGTTCTTCTTTTTCATCTTCATTGTCCGCAACTTTTAACAAGATACTCATCAGATCAATATTTTCAGACGGAATTTTTATATCACCATATTCAGTTGAAATTTTAGTTTGGTTAAAATACTTATTTAAAGTTTTCCAGAATATAGTTTGGTCCATGAATATGTCTCCTTTCACGATTTAATTTTTATTAGTTTTAAGATTATTGTTTGAGATAAAATTGTCGTCACGGTTATTGGATTCATTGAGGCATTTGTCATATTTTCCTATTATTGGATTACAGATCAAATCAATGGCTTTTTTACATTTTTCAATATTTGATAGAAGTAAAAAGTATGATGATTTATATGTTTTATCGCAATAAGTTCTCAAAATTTTAATAGGTTCTGGTTTAGATACATTTATACTATGTAAATCATATGTGATATCATCAGCCCTTAATTGATCAGAGGAACTATTTTTATTCATCATATAAAAGAATTTTTCAACTCCATATCTTTCTAGCATAATTTGCCTGATAGGGTCCGACGAATATAATATCTCATATGGTGATATAGAATCAGGATTTAGAACAATTCTTTCATCAACCTTCACTCCGTGCCAATAATATTCAATATCTGGCCCATGATGTTTCATCTTATATGAGTCCCAATTAGGCCAAATAACAGCTGGTGAATCTTCAGAGTGAAGATGACCGGCATCATCAGTATAATATATCGGTGTTGTGATAGCACAAATTTTTTTATAAGAACATAATAACCAACCAACTCCTGCAATAACGGCCTTTCTTAAATATTCAAGCGATTCCCCAATTTCAACAAAAGAATAGTTGCGACCTTCCAATTTTAATCTATTTTCTCTTTTTGTTGGACGTGTTCTGATAGATTTTTCATCTTTATAACAACCTAAGAGAGAATAAAAGCAATACATACGACAGATATTCATCCGGGATGTGTAGTGCATAAGATTTGAAAGGCCATAATAATAAAGACCATACATAAACATTGGTGTACCTGATTGAAATACTTGTTTTGATTGGACACCAGAAATTAATGAGGACAACGGTTTTTCATGTACTGAAAATAATTTTTCGAGAAATGTTGAAAATTCTTCATCTAAAAAAGCATTATCCATAATTTCTGTAAATCTTCTAAAGCAATAGATTGCCTTTATAGTATTTGAAAACCAAATATTCTCATCAACAATTTTAAGCTTCATTACTTTGACATCAAGATCGAGTTTTAAATATTCCGTCCACAACTTTAACCAATGAGAAATACCTTGTTCATCAATTTGTGTATAATTCTTGAATGTGGGGATCCACTCTCCAACGATTTCAGAAGCTGCTTTTTTTAAAATTGCACGTTCATTATCTGACAACACGATTTTTTTCTTATATCCAGAATTAAAAAAATCATCTACTTTTTGAATATAAGAATCGGGAATATCATAAATGTAATGTGTCTTTCTAAATTTACTTTGTTCCATAATATTTCCTTTCTAAATTTTATTATCTTGAAAAGCCCGCCCCCGGTAGGCGTTTCATCTTATCATAAACATCATATCCGCTTTTAATCTGGAGACCATAGATTTTGTATTTTTGTTTACCCATAGTGTCTTTATATAAGACCCACCTAATCTCATTTTCTAATTTTCTTTTAACATCCTGATGAGCTTTTTGAATGTGTTTATTAATCCTGTTTTCTTTAACAAGAATATGACAAAATTCGCATTGGAAATTACCTTTCTTCAAAGGGTTAATTTTTTTGAATATTTGTTTTTTCACTTAATCCTCCTGCTAGTTATTATTTGTATACAATAATTTTCCTTCGTTTCTCATCCAAAATAAGGTTATACTCAAGTATAGAGGATTCTTTTTTTGGATATTCTGCATTAACAAAAAAACCTGTTGCTAAAATTGCAACAGGTTTTCCCGTTGCCTTTTTAGCAGATTTTTTCACCCCGTAAAACGGGTAAAGTGGCTGCAATATGGCTCAAATCCCACTATAAACGACAAAACCCTGCCGTGCGCCGGTAGGGTTCTTTTCCAAGCGCTTTAGCAGATTATTTAGAGTCGCCGCAAGTTGCGTGTTAAATCACGACTGTATCAAAGAACAATTACAAACTTAGTGTTAATATAACAAATAATTTTTGAGTTGTCAAGGAAAATTTTCAAGCTTGAAAATTAATATCATTTGATGATACTGTTTTAGTAATACTGTTAAATAATTCGAGATTTTAGTATTTATATTATTTTCCTAAGTTTACTTAATAAGAATTTAAAGAATGTTTTTAGAAAATTAAAAAGTACATCGATATTCCATTTGTTGAAAAAACTTATTGAAGTATCCGCGACAAATTGATAATTGCATTTATGACACTTTGCAATCAATAGTGGTTTATTTTCAGGGAGGCTTAATAAAGTACCATCATTTCTGCAAACTATATTTATAAACATGTCAAAATTTGGTTTTGGATAAATTCCATTTTGTCTATTTAATAATTTTGACAATTTTACAATATGCTTTTGGAATAACTCTGCTCTGACAGTATCATCATCTATTTCACGAGCATAATTTCTTATAGTCTGGTCATAACTTTGTGCATAAAGATATTTTAAGCATGGATCAACTTCATTATCGTTTATCAGCAATTGAGATTTATTTTGACATTCGTTGAGTCGTTTATGCGTACTATCTAGAAAAGATTCAGTATATTTAATACATGCTTCTCGAATGAATAATAAATTCTTATCGATATTAGATAAAACTAATTGTGCATCAAATATTGAATGCTCTAGGGTTTCGAATGATTTATTTCTTGTGTCCTGTTCATGAAAACGATTATCAAAGTAGTAGCTATATAAATTTTCACAATTATTTATAGCATTGGTTGATTCAGAAGACAGTCCCTTTTTAAATACTTTTTTAGGGATTTTACGCATAGCACAAATTAAACGGTAAACAAAGGCAAGCTCATCGCGCTTAAGATATCCAATTTCTAGTGTTTTTGTAATAGTCTTAACACTATCATGATATTTCTCTTTTTGAATGCTTTGGCATTTACATCCATTAAGCATTATCTTTCCAAAACCTAAAAAAACTCCGGCAATATCAGTAAGTATTTCGTTTTCGTAAGCATGAATATATCCAACTCCACAACTGATATCGTTAATATGTAAATATTTATGTGTAATTTCGTGTGCTAAAGCCGTAAGTATAGACTCTGTGAACATTAACGGATCATTTGAGATCTCAATAAGAACTTCCCTTTCACCGAACTTAAGTTCTATTTGTCCCCCGACATTCTCTTTTTGCTTTTTCGGAACAACAATGAAAGTAAAACCTTTTAAGCCAATAAATTCAGCAATTTTTCACGCAGCTTTTTGAATTGCAATTACATCTTTTGAATCAAAAGAAAAAGGTTCAAGTATCGGGTAGGTTGGTTTCATACCAATCTTTTTCTCAAGAAATACAATTTTTTCTATATAGTCTTTGATAAATATTTCTGACATATTTTACCGCCTCTATCTAATCTGATATTTATTTTATGTTCTCTTTGTAAAACAAGTTTTAACTTTTTATTATATAAATAATTTCATTAATATCATAATTATTATTTAATATCCTGTCATAACCCAGCGAAAATGTCAGGTATAACGCTCAATAGAAATTGATATTTCCCAGATTTTTGGACATAAAGTCAAGACATAATTAGTTTTTTTTCAAAAGCGATCGGTTATTTACACTCCCAAATTGGCAAAAATTATCATCCGTAAAGTGAAACCCTTTCCATCTATGAAACTTGAACTCGTAAATTAATTTCGGTACCTTTAACATAACTTTTCTATTGGACATCTTAACATGACATTTCTAATGGCCTATAACATTGAAATTTTGGCTTTTTTAAACAAACATATAATTGCTTCTATCATAAATGTTTTCTAAATTATGCATTATCAGTTAACGAATTCTTCAATCACTAATCTCATTATTTTTATGGTATCACAACAAAAATTCATGACTCTCGAAAGATTTATTAACGAGCAAGAGGAACGCTTTCCGACAGCTACGGGCGAATTTACATCAGTTCTTCACACAATTACTCTTGCGGCTAAATTAGTCTGGCGCGAAGTTAGCAAAGCCGGACTTGTAAACATTCTGGGAACTACAAAGCAGACCAATATCAGCGGCGATATTTTAAAAAAACTCGACGTGTTTGCAGATGAAACTTTTTACAAAACGATGGCTCATAACGGACATATTTGTGCTATGGCGTCAGAAGAGAATGACGGAATTATCGATGTCCCTTATAAATATAACGGCGGAAAATATGTATTACTTTTTGATCCCCTTGATGGTTCTTCAAATATTGACGCAAATATAACTATCGGAACAATTTTCAGTCTATTCAGAAGAATAACTTCATCAGGCAAAGGAACTCTTGATGATTGCTTGCAGCCAGGTTATAAACAGATTGGAGCTGGATATATAATCTACGGAACGAGCACAATGTTCGTTTACACCACTGGGCAAGGAGTGCATGGCTTTACACTTGATCCCACAGTAGGCGAGTTTTTGCTTTCGCATGAAGATATTAAAATTCCAAAAAGAGGTAAAACCTATAGCATAAATGAGGGGAATTACAATTTATGGGATACAAAATTGCAGGAGTATATTCAATACCTGAAAGTAGATGATGAAAGCACTTTTAGACCTTATTCTCTTCGCTATATCGGCACTATGGTTGGAGATATTCATAGAACATTACTTTATGGAGGGATTTTTATTTATCCTGCTGATAAAAATCACCCTACAGGAAAATTACGATTAATGTATGAATGTAATCCTATGGCATATATCGTTGAACAAGCCGGCGGAATGGCTACAAACGGGAAAATAAGACTGCTGGAAGTACAACCTACGTCGATGCACGAAACAACACCAATTTTCATCGGTAGCGTTGAAGATGTTACTCTGTGTGACCGGTACATAAATTCAAATTAGCTATATATTACTGACTGTTAAATTTGCCTTACTATACGAATTTATGTAAATTTGGAAAGTTGAATTTAATCTCAAACCTTAATTTTAATTGATGACCTGTATTAACGTAGAAAATATTTCCTTTTCTTATACCAAAATCACCAAATATAAACAAGGTAATACGTTTTCAATTAAAGACATCTCAATTTCTGTAAATCAAGGTGAATTTATTAGTTTTGCGGGTCCGAATGGTTCAGGGAAATCCACAATATTAAAACTAATTAACAGAATAATACTCCCTTCCAGCGGTAAAATTGAAATATTCGGAAACAATTATAAAAATATTTCCCGGAAAGAGCTTTCCAAAATAATTTCATACGTACCTCAAAATTATTCGATTCCATTTTCATTTACTGCATTTGAAATTATATTGATGGGACGTACGCCTTACCTTAATCAAATAGGATTTGAAACTAAAAAAGACCGGGAGATCGCATTTGAAGCAATGGAAATTCTGGATATTCTTCACTTAGCCAACAAACCCATTGATAATTTATCGGGTGGTGAAGCACAGAGGGTTCTTATCGCCAGAGCATTAGCTCAACAATGTCCGATATTAATAATGGATGAACCGAATTCGCATCTGGATATTTTACATCAACTTCAAATTCTTAATTTGGTAAAGCAATATACAATAGAAAAAAAATTATGTGTGATTTCCATATTTCATGACTTAAATTTAGCAGCAATGTTCAGCGATAGAATATATCTAGTAGAAAACGGAAGAATAATGATCCATGGAAAACCAGAAATGATAATTAATGAAAATAATATAAAAAATATATTTGGAACCGACGTTACCGTGGATAAACATCCTTTTCTTAATAAACCACGAATAACAATGATTCCAAATTTTAATCTAATATTGAATAAAGTCAAAAAGTAAAATGGAGAGAACCATGAGTATATTTGAAGAGGTAGAAAGAAGAGAGCATGAACAAGTTGTTTTTTGTTCGCACAAAGAATCAGGATTAAAAGCAATTATAGGAATTCATAACACAGCACTGGGCCCGGCTCTGGGGGGTACCCGAATGTGGATGTATGCAGCTGAGAATGATGCATTGGTTGACGTATTAAGACTTTCCAGAGGCATGTCGTATAAAGCCGCTGTTGCCGGTTTGAACCTAGGAGGGGGGAAAGCGGTGATAATAGGTGATCCACACAAAGATAAAACCGAATCAAAATTCCGTGCATTTGGTAGGTTTGTGGATGGTTTAGCAGGACGCTACATTACCGCCGAGGATGTTGGAACTTCCGTAGAAGATATGGAATGGGTACGAATGGAAACTAAATACGTTACAGGAATAGATAAAGCTTTGGGTGGAAGCGGCGATCCTTCCCCTTTCACAGCCTATGGTGTTTATGTTGGGATGAAAGCCTGTATGAAAGAATTAACCGGGAGTGATTCTCTCACAGGAAAAAAAGTTGCAGTTCAGGGCGCAGGACACGTCGCAAAATATGTTTGTGACCATCTCGCCAAAGAGGGTGCAAAAATATATGTTTCAGATATTTACGAAGAAAAAGCCAAAGCGATAGTAAAAGAGAGTAAAGCCGAACTCATCGATCCCGAAAAAATATATGATGTCGATGCCGATATTTTCTGTCCTTGTGCATTAGGCGCTATTGTTAATGACAATACTATCGATAGACTCAAATTTAAGATAATAGCTGGCGGTGCAAATAATCAATTAGCAGACGAGAACAAACATGGTAAAATTTTGATGGATCGTGGTGTTATTTATGCTCCTGATTATGCTATAAATGCCGGTGGATTAATAAATGTCGCAAACGAATTAGAGGGATACCGTGCAGAAAGAGCCATGAAACAAGCTGGTCAAATTTACGACACGATTGCAACCATCATTGCCAGCGCAAAAAAAGAAAATATACCGACTCACGTTGCCTCAAACAAAATGGCTGAGGAACGTATTAGAACAATCGGAAAAATAAGGCAAATTTATTCGGGAAAATCCGAGTTTGCCGGCAGACTTGGTGAAATTTATAAATAAATTTAATTCGTGCGGCAGTAATAAAAAAACTGCCGCCTTTACAAAAAATAAAAATGTCAGTATTTAAAAGAAGAACAATAAGAGAAAAAGTCTTACAAGCGCTTTACGCCTACGAGATTTCAAAAGAGCCTATCACTCTTGTAATCGAAAATGTATTAAAGGAATTACAAACACATAAAGCTGAATTCGAATTTGCAAAAAAAATAATTTATGCTGTTGTTCAGCATCAAGAGGAGATTGACAAAATCATTAATTCCAAAGTTGCTAATTGGGAATTCAACAGAATTGCCACAATAGATAAATTTCTTCTCCGTATCGGTATTTGCGAGCTGATGTATTTCGAAGATATACCACCAAAGGTTACGATCAACGAGGCAATCGAAATTGCCAAGAATTACAGTACTGAAAAAAGCAGCAAATTTATAAACGGAGTACTCGATTCCGTATTTGAAGAATTGGTAAATGAAAAAAAATTAACGAAATCGGGACGCGGTTTAATTTCCTCTTCACCGGCGAAATCTGATAAACCAAAGGAAAACCAAGAATAAACTTCAAATGCTATGTGATAAATATTTCATATGAATCCAGTCCATAATTTATCTAATCGCTCTCAAATATTTGTCTGGACACTTTTTGATTTTGCTAACACAGCATTTTATGTATTAATCCTTACCGTCGGATTTCCTCTTTATTTTAAAGAAATAGTAAATTCCGGAGAAAAGAGCGGCGATTTTTTCTGGGGTCTCGCATTCAGCGCTTCCATGCTGATTGTCGCATTGATATCACCAATTCTAGGGGCAGTCGCCGATTATGGAACGGGGAAAAAAAGATTTCTATTCCTATTCACTTTTCTTTGTATAGCTGCTACTTCTCTCCTTTTTTTTGTAACGGAAGGAATGGTCATTACAGGTATCCTTTTGTTAATTCTGGCAAATATTGGCTTTGAAGCAGGGCTCGTATTTTACGATTCATTTCTGCCGGAAATCACGAAAGAAAAAAATTATGGCCGCGTTTCAGGCTATGGTTTTGCCATGGGATATATCGGTTCTCTGGTTACTTTAATTATATCAATACCTTTTTTCCTAAAGGGCTTTTCACACGACAATATTTTAAATATACGCATAAGCTTTTTAATCGCAGCGGCTTTCTTTTTTTTATTTTCTTTGCCCCTGTTCATCTACCTCAGGGAACCATCTAAAACTGCAAGTTTGAAATTTAATTTTATATCCATCGGATATAACCGCATAAAAAAAACTTTCACAGAATTCGGCAAATACAAAAATGTTGGACGTTTTCTCACTGCTTATTTTATCTATATAGATGCGATAAATACAATAATTATTTTTTCTTCAATTTTCGCACGACAGACGTTAAAGTTCGAAATTATCGATATCGTAATATTTTTTGCTGTTGTTCAAACATCCGCAGTAATTGGTTCGATTGTCTTTGGAATTCTGGCTGACCACATCGGTCAAAAAAAAACCTTAAGTCTCACTTTAATACTCTGGTTTATAATCGTAATAATCGCATATTTCATTACCGGAAAGGCTTTATTTTATTTCGTTGGTGTCCTTGCAGGTTTTGCTCTTGGCTCGTCTCAATCGACTAGCCGTTCCTTAATGACGAAAATTATTCCGCTCGAAAAGAAAACTGAATTTTTCGGTTTTTATTCTTTTTTTGGAAAAGCTGCAGCTATTATAGGACCCATAGTATTCGGATACCTAGCATCACAATTTAACCAACGAATCGCAATTGTCTCAATTGGTGTTTTAATTTTATTAGGTTTTCTGCTTCTACAAAGAGTTAAAGAAGACAACTGACACTTTTAATCTAAGGTATACCACACTTTTTTCTTTATTATCTAATAAGAGGAACATCAAAAGGTAATCTTTGATAATCTCCTCCCTTTTCTTTAACTTCATCTTCTAATATTTGATTGACTAATAATAGCATAAGTTCGGACATAAAATTATTCATTAATGCTACCTTTGTGTCGATGGGTTGTTCTTAATAGGTTATATTTTTGCGGACAACTAAATATATACCAAAATTACATCTGTTATATGATTTGCTTTTTCGATATATTTTTTGTAAAAATAACTATCATTCATAACAACTAATAATGAAAATGAAGTTATTTCTATTTTTTTTGGGATTTTTAGTAATATTCACTCCCATTTTTTCAGAAGAAGAAAATGAATATGTAAAGACTTTTATTTCTTTAGATACAAAAGAAATAAAAGCCGGCGGTAATGGAAATATTAATATATCTTTTAAACCGGAAAACGGAATTTACATTAATATCGAACCGGAGGTTGAGGTCACACTTGACAACAAATTTGCCGTAATTGATACAATAATTACACTTTCAGGTAAAAACAAGGATTATTTAGACCTTAAAAAACCGGTAAAGGCAAATTTTACAATCAGTAATAATTTGAAAGAAGGAACCTATCTACTTAAAGGCAGTTTGATATATTTTTATTGCTCCGAAAAAGAAGGCTGGTGCAGTCGTTACAAACAACCATTTAATCTTAATCTTAAGATTGTAAAATAATATCAATGGCGAAAGCGTATTTTATATCTGATGCTCACCTCGGTTTAGGAAATCCCGAAGAAGAAAAAATGAAAGAAAAATATTTATCTTCGTTCCTGGCAAAAATTACGAACGATGCAGATTATTTATTCATACTCGGGGACTTGTTTGATGCTTGGTTTGAATACAAAACAGTAATTCCGAGAGGATTTCACAATATCCTTTCTGCACTCGATAACGTAGTCAAACAAAAAGTTAAAGTACACTACCTCGCCGGCAATCATGATTATTGGATGAATAATTTTTTTTCGGACGAACTCGGCATTATAACACACCCCGATAACCTTGAAATATCGATAGATGAAAAAAATATTTATATGCATCATGGCGACGGCTTTTCGATAAACGATAGAGGTTATAAATTTCTTAAAGGTATTCTGCGCAATCCGATCAATATTCGATTATACAAACTTCTTCACCCCGATATAGGTGTAAAGCTGGCAAAAAACATTTCAAAGCTAAGCCGAAAACATTCTTCAGTTAAAAATTACAGCGAAACCGACGGGATGAAGCAAGAAGCAGAAAAAAAATTCCTTGAAGGTTACGATATTGTTATTATGGGACATCGCCATGAACCGGTTTTAGATAAATCTTCCAAAGGTATTTATATTAATCTGGGAGATTGGATAAAACATTTTACTTATGCGGAATTATCGGACGGAGAAATCAGTTTAAAAAAATGGAACCCGGAATAACTGATGACCAACATTTACAGTAATAATAAAATGGAAAAATATTTTAACGATCCGGTTTACAGGAAAAATATGGCAAGGAAAAAAAGTTTCTGGAAAAAATATTATAAAATAATTATTATTCTTTTCCTTATTTTTGTGATTTTTCTCGGATTTTATATTCCCTACATAATTTCCGGCCTGCCTTCTCTGGAAGAATTAGAAAACCCGAAAGCCGAACTTTCAACAAAAGTTTATTCTTCTGATGGTGAGGTTCTGGATAAGTTTTTTATAAAAAATCGCACCTATACAGGTCTGAATCAGCTTCCCCCTTACCTCGTAAATGCCCTGATAGCCACCGAGGATAAAAACTTCGAGGATCATTGGGGAGTTGATTTACCCAGATTTCTCCGTGCGATGGTAAAAAATATTGTTTCTTTCAGACTGAAGGAAGGAGCCTCGACAATCACTCAGCAATTATCAAGAAATTTGTACGATTTGAAAGTTGAGAGAAAAAAAATCCACGATAAGATAACGAGGAAATTTCGTGAATTTATCACAGCTTTTCAAATTGAAAAAAACTATACGAAAAAAGAAATCCTCGAAATGTATTTCAATATTGCGTATTACGGAAAAGGGGCTTTTGGAATCTCATCCGCTTCACAAATTTATTTCGGAAAATCTCCGTCCGATTTAACTATTAGCGAAAGTGCTTTTTTAATCGGATTGTTAAAAGGTCCTGCGAATTACGATCCCGCAAAATATCCCGAACGTGCTATTAACCGCCGAAACACTGTTATTAATCAAATGGTAAAATATGATTATCTGGATGAAGCATCCGCTAAAATAATTAAAGAAGAAGAAATTCAGATTCAAAATCCGGAACCCGAAGGACCAACCGGAATAGCTCCACATTTTGTTGAATATGTACGTCAGCAGTTACTGCAAAAATCAGAGATTTATGGTTTCGATATTTACAGAGATGGATTATCGGTTTACACGACTATCGACAGCCGCATGCAAAGACACTCAAATAAAGCAGTCTCAGATCATCTCAGTGAGTACCAAGAATTTTTTAATAAATCATGGAGTTGGAACCGCAATAACGAAGTCCTCGAAAAATCAATTTCGTTGATGATAAAAACATCGGATGGATACCGAAAAGCAAAATCGCAGTCACAACGGGACAGTATATCAAAAAATTTAAAAAATAACTCCGCCTTTATTGATTCGGTAAAGAAAATTTCTACACGTATAGAAGTTGGATTTGTGGCCATCGACCATCGGAAAGGTAATATTGTCGCGATGGTTGGCGGTTCAAACTTCCGTAATTTTAAATACGGCATCAATCATATAACACAAATCTATCGTCAGCCCGGATCAAGTTTTAAACCATTCATATACACCGTTGCAATAGATAATGGTTATTCGCCTTCTTACGAAATTCTAAATCAGCCGGTAACTTTAGTAATGGTTGATGGAAGCCGGTGGACACCCCAAAATTTCGATGGGAGTTTTGGCGGAAAAAATACAATAAGAGAAGGTTTAAAATTATCAATCAACCTTCTTGCAGTCAGGGCAATTATGGAAATCGCTCCTGTTCAGCAGGTAATTGAATATGCCAACCGGATGGGAATCAATTCAAAACTTCCACCTTATGAATCCCTCTCTCTCGGAACCGGTGAAGTATCCCCTCTTGAAATTACTGCTGCATACAGTGTATTCCCGAACGAAGGAATTTATGTTGAACCGATTTCTATACTAAGAATTGAGGATAAGGATGGAAATATTATTGAAAATAACTTGCCTGCTCGGCGGGATGTACTGAGTAAAGAAACAGCTTTTTTAATTACAAATATGCTCGAAGATGCAGTGAACAGCGGCACAGGTACAAGAGTTCGTAATTTTTTTAATTTACCGGCGGCCGGAAAAACAGGAACTACACAAGAATATGCTGACGCATGGTTCATCGGTTTTACACCTCAATTAACAGCCGGAGTTTGGATAGGATTTGACAATAAGAGTGTTCATTTCGTCAGCGGCGACGGACAAGGTGGAAGAGCTGCAGCCCCAATCTGGGGGAGATTTATGGGAAGTGTATATGACGACAAAACAATTGGTTTGGAACCCGAATATTTTGAACAACCTGAAGGTATTGTGAAGGAAACTATTTGTTCGGAAACAAAAGAATTAGCTACGGAATTTTGTCCGGTTTCAGAAGAAGAATATTTCAACAAAAAATATATTCCCGATAAATGCAGTTTGCATATCGATTCAAATTGGGATTCCGGTAAAAAACCAAAAGGAACAATTTTTTAAAATTTATTCAAGTTCGGATGCAAAAATATTTTCATCATCATAATCAGTCAGGTTCTCTTGCTGCTGTTTAAAATGTTTGGATATCAGATAAATCGGAACGGCGACCAAACAGGCAATGCCGATCCATTTTATTATATCAGTAATCTTTGTGTCGTCGTTCATATTCTACCAGTTGATTAGATGATTAATTTCCTTGCTTAAGAAGAATATAACTATTGAAATTTATAAAATCAAGATTTATGAATACCGGATTACATGGAAAAGTCGCGATGATCACAGGAGCCAGCCGGGGAATCGGGAAAGCGATTGCTTTCGGGTTAGCCAACGAAGGCGCAAGATTGGTATTATGTGCCCGCAATGAAGAACAACTGGTAAAAATCGAAGAAGAAATCAAGGATCTTTTTCACACTGAGGTTATCAGTGTTAAAGCAAACATGACAAAATTCAACGATATCAAGCGAGTAGTTGCAAAAGCTATTCAAAAATTTAAATCCATTAATATTCTTGTAAATAACGCCGGTGGGGCGCATATCGGGGGATTATTTGATATGACAGATTCCGACATCGAATACCATATTCATCTGAAATTAATCGGCTATATTCGTGCGGCAAAATCGGTTATCCCATATATGCAACAGCAAGGAGGCGGCAGAATAATTAATATCATAGGAACAGCAGGTAAAGAACCCAACTTTACTATGATGCTTCCGGGAATTACAAATGGTGCATTATTAAATTTTACAAAATCCCTCGCCTCTGAGTTGGCGAAGTTTAAAATTACAGTAAATTCAGTAAACCCCGGCACAACACTTACTCCACTGACGGATGAAACACTCGGCAAGATCGCAGCATTAAACACAGAAACTTCCGAGGAAACATACAACAAGCTTGCATTGTCTAATCCGTTAGGACGACTTGCCAATCCCGAAGATATCGCATCAACAGTAGTATTTTTGGCTTCTGAAGCGGCTTCTTTTATATCCGGTATTTCCATTAACGTAGATGGGGGTATGATACGCGGATCAGCTTGATAAAATACAGTTACCTGATTTTATTTTTTTTAAATTTCTCCGTTCTGCATTCGCAAAATGATTCTACAAAATTTATATCGACCTCTCCGGGTAATTTCTTCACCCCCGGTGGAATAATGTTTGGCTTTGACAAAAACGTTAACACACATAGGTGGGATGCTAATCTACTTTATATCACACAGTTCAGTGATTTTGAGATAAATTTAGATGAAAAATTCAAATCTACACTTATCAAAACAAATCAAAAATTAATACGGGATGAACAATCTCTCGACCTGAACGGTAAATACAAAATTTCAGACAACACCAGGACTGCTATCATTGTATCTTCGCACACTATTTCGGATAATCAGAGTGTCGGGATCAATAAGGTTTCTTCACACGCTTTTTATGGCGGAATCGAATACCGTCCCTCCGTTTATTTTATTCTGGAACCTTACATCGGATTCCGTTTCGACCGCCAGATAAATGAAGACGACGAGGGTGTATCCTTATCTATCAAGAGTTATACAAACAATTTAGAGATATCTGATATCAAAACATCATTTCAGGGATATTATAAACGTGATTACTTATCGCCAAGGAATCTGGAAAACATCAGTACGAATATATCTATTCAGAAAGATTTCTTTGAAAATACAAAAAACACTTTTAATGCTTCGTATCGAAAAAATCACAAGGAATTTTATTTTACCGCAGATTCCACAACAAAGTCGCACTTCGGTGTAAACAACAACATTGAAAAAAGGATAGAAAATATATTCTCAGCCGGTGATACTCTGGATTATCGGATTGTGAAAGGTATTCATCTCTCAACGAACGGCTTTGTTTTATTGCGCAATATAGCCCGGAAAACTCGATATAAACCTTCCGGAAGCCGTTTTTTTGATAACAATATTAACGATTTTAAAATCGAAGGGGCTTTACAATTAAGTTTTAATCAGATTAAAAATTTGTCCGGCAATCTTCTTTTTGCTTACAGCGAAAGAGACATTATTCACACTTTAGTCGAAGCTCCCGATGTTTCTATGTCGATTTTCGATGCACGAAAACGTGATGAAGAAAAAAAAAATAACTATTCGAGGCGAACCACACTTTCAGCGAATTTGAAATATGATATTACACGTTCAGATCAGTTATTTCTGTCGGGTTCAAGCAGTATTTTACGTTACGATACTCATAGTCTGTTGAATGATGATGACCGCGATGAATTATGGATGTCATATAATCTGTCGACAGCCCACCAGATAAATAGTTATTTAAATATTCGCACATCTCTGGATGTTCATCTTTCACATATTGTTTATATACTTGGAAGCCGGAGCGCTAATAATAACTGGAACAGGATTTTCCGGCTTTCTCCCGTAGTATCGTATCAGCCATCAAAATCCTTTTCCACAACAAATTCGTTCGAAGTTCTTGGAAATTATACCGTTTATGATTTTGAAAAACAACTTTTAAACGTACGGAGCTTTTCCTTCAGACAATTTTCATTCATTGATTCTAGCAGTATTTCCATAAACACAAAAACGGGTCTCGATTTATTATGTCACATTCGACTTTATGAACGAGGAGAATTAAACTGGTCAGAATTTAAGGGAAGACCAGTGAATTATTTTGAAGATAAAACAATTATTTCTCAGATACGGTATGGAGATTTTAATAATTTGCTTTTCTCAGTAGGTATACGTTATTTTACACAAACGCGATACGCATTTGAAGGAAGAAACAAATATATTGAAACCCACTTGCGAAGCGTCGGACCTATTACGACAGTTTTATGGAATGTTCATTCAAGTGCGCAAGTTATGATAAAAGGTTGGTTTGAGAATATAAATTTTACAGAAACAAAACCACGCGAATCGGTCAATATGAATATGACAGTAAATATATCAATTTAAACTATGCCCCGGCAACCGAGAAAAATATTTGAACTTAATCTAAAAAGTGTTCCAAAAGAAATTTCTAAAGTAGAAAATTTCTTAAGAAAAATAGATAAAGAGTATCCGCTTGAGGAATTACACTTCCACAATCTCCTGGTGGCTACAACTGAAGCAGTAAATAACAGCATCATTCATGGTAACTTAAGGGATCCGAAAAAGAAAGTTATCGTGACCTGCAGAATCTTTTCATCATTCATTGAAATTCAAGTTGCGGATGAAGGCAAGGGAATATCTGAAGCAGATATCCCTAATCCACTTGACGAGAATAATCTTCTCAGAGAAAACGGACGAGGAATATTCCTAATACGTGAATTTATGGAAAAAGTAATGTTCAAAAAAACTAAAAGTGGAGGAGTGGTTGTAATGCGATCAAAAATAAAATCCGGACAAAAATCAGATTTGATATCCTAAATCCATTAATTTTCCTTGAATCAGCATTAACACTCTGTTAAAATCCCCTTTTTCGTGTACAAAATCGACTTCATCGGAGGGAATAATAAGAAGAGGTCCTAATTTATAATTATTAATCCATTCCTTGTAATGACTATCAAGTTGTGCAAGGTATTCTTTAGGAATGCTTTGTTCATATTCTCTGCCGCGTTTGGCGATCTGTTTTAATAATGTGTCGATATTTGCATCGAGGTATATCAGAAGATCGGGCGGTTGAAGATATTCCATCATAACTTTATAAAGGTCCACATAATTTTTATAATCGCGATTATCCATTTTCCCGATGAGATTCAAATTCTTCGCAAAAATTTCAGCATCTTCATATATAGATCTGTCCTGTATAACCGATTTATCCGATTCAACGATGTTCTTGTGATCCCTGAATCGTTTCGATAGAAAATAAACCTGCAGATTAAACGACCACCTGTCCATATTACCATAAAAATCACTTAAATACGGATTATCATCTACCGATTCAAAAAAAGACTCCCAGCTATATTGTTTTGCGATCAGTTTTGTTAGCGATGATTTCCCGGATCCTATATTTCCGGCGACAGCGGCAAAAATTTTTGTTTTCATATTAAAGATCAATAATGAGAATTGTAAATAGAAACTTGCAACTTGAGAAATAAATCCTCAACAAGATAAAATAAATTTAGGTGAACTCCAAAATTTAAATTAATTTATGACCACGAGGCAAAAAAAAAGACGGTCCCTTTTCGGACCGTCTCGTATATTATTTTAAATATATTATTCCCGTTTGCCGAGATCTTTATCCAGCCAGAATATTGAACTCCCCTTATCCCCAATTAGTTTGATCTTCTGGATAATTTCAGAAGCAGTCGCTTCTTCTTCTACCTGTTCGGTTATGAACCAGTGCAGCATAATCTGAGAGGGATAATCGTTTTCTTTTAAAGCTATTTCATATATTTTATGGATTCTGGCAGTAACTTCTTTTTCGTGGGCGAGAGTGGCTTCAAATGCACCCAATACGTTTTTGAAATCGTGCGGTGGTTTATTTATTGTTTCAAAAACTACAGATCCGCCTCTTTCGATTACATAATCGTAAAACTTCATTGCATGTGCCCATTCCTCACCTGCCTGTTTACTGAACCATGTTGCAATTCCGTTAAGATTAATGGTTTTGCAATAATTCGACATCGATAAATAGAGATATGATGAATACATCTCGGCTTGAATTTGTTCGTTTAATGCATCTTGGATTTTTTTATTCATTATTTGTTTCCTTCTTTTTGATTTATTATTTGTTTAAGTGTTTCTATTATAAATATATTAAGTTCGAACCTTATAATCAATTATTTTAATGAAATAAATATTTGGCTAAATCCTTCAATTATTCGTGGTCCCGGACGTGAGATTATATCCGGATTTAGAAATTCAATATAATCATTTTTGAATGCTTTTAAATCTCTCCATTCGGGGTATAATGACAATATTTCGTTCTTATTCTTTACTAAATCGTCCATTATAAAAATAATGTCAGGGTTTTTTGCCATAATGTATTCCCGGTTCAATATCGGGTAAGGATTGTTAAGTCCGGCAGAAATATTTTTTACCCCCAATATCGAAAGCATTTCGTCAATAAAAATCCCGGCTCCTGCACAAATTAGCGGCTGAACTGAAATTATTACAAGTGCGCTCTTGTGTTTGATCAATAATTTATTTTTAAGAATTTCAACCTGATTTTCTCTCATTCGTTTAACTTTTTCACTTGCTTGAAGTTCCGCTCCGATTATTTTACCGAGATTCAATATAGATGAATAAATATTTTCAATGCTTTTCGGATTTATAACAAATACTGCATAACCCGTTTTTAATAATTTATTAAAATCGTTTTGATTGTTTCCTTCAATCGTCATCAGTATTAAGTCAGGTTTTAAATCGGCAATTTTTTCATGATTAGGATTGATCATCCCTCCTACACTGGCTTTCGCCATTGCCTCACGAGGAAAATCACAAAAATCCGTTACACCAATTAAAGTTTTACCGCTATCGATTGAAAATAATATTTCTGTGATACTGGGAGCGAGAGAAATAATACGTGCGGGTTTTTTGTTTAAAATAATTTCCCGGTTTAAATCGTCTCTGATTTTTAAATAATAATCCCCATGGTTATTGTTCCCGGAAGTGCATCCGATGATTTGGCAAATAAATATCGCTGATAAAATAAATATTTTCATTTAAGCAATGATTGTTCAATTGAGTTTGTATCTTCGAGTGACCGGTCGTATTCTAATTTATATTCTTTGATTGCGTTAAATAATGCTTCGGCAATTCTTTGCTGTCCATATTCTGATTTAAGATATTTTTCATCTTCTTTGTTCGATAAATATCCCAGTTCAACTAAAATATTAGGCATCGAAGCTCCAACCAGCACATAAAATCCTGCTTGCTTCACGCCTTGATTGGCAAGTTGAGTATATTTTTCAACCATCCGAGTTGAATATTCGGCAATAATTTCACTGTATTTCATATAAGCGCTTTGTGCCATAGTTAACAAAATGAAATTCTCATGTGTTAATTCTTTATACCGTTGTTCATAGTTTTCTTCCAACTTTACAACTGAGTTTTCTCTTTCAGCAATCCGTAAAGCATGTTCGGTTTTTCCTGGTCTCAATAAATATACTTCAAAACCGTTCGCAGGGTGTGGTTTCTTTGGAGCAGAATTACAGTGGATACTTAAAAATAGTTTTCCGTTTGCCTGATTGGCAATCTGACCGCGTTTGTATAACTCGACGAATTCGTCACTTTTGCGTGTATAGATTACTTTAACGTCCGGTAAATTGTTCTCAATAATTTTTCCCAATTTCAGAGTTACAGCCAATGTAATATCTTTTTCATGAGTTTTCGTTATCCCAATTGCACCCGGATCTTTTCCGCCATGACCAGCATCCAAAACCACAACATCGAGTTTCCATTTATCCTTTTCAGAAGATTTGTCGGTAGTTTGTTTCTTTTTCACCAGACTATCTTCACCCGGAATTCGAAGGTTAATTATCAAATCCTTTCCGTTTTCACCCTGAATAACATCAGAACTAATGATTTGACCTGTAAATTTAAATGTAAACTGAACAGATGCCGGTGAAGGGAATACTAACATTTCCTTTATTATTCCTGTCGGCTTTAACTTTTTTATATTCTCAGCATCAGCCTTAACATCTGCAATAGTAATGTAAAACCACCCTTTTTTCTTATCATTCGCTTCATACTTAATCCAACTGTCATAATCGGTCAGCTTTTTCCCCGAATGAATCTGAATCATCATCCCGTTTTCTTTTTGCTTGTATGTAATTTCAGAAATATCAAATTTATTTGAAGTTTTTGCTTTTCCAATTATTACGGTTTTGTTTACCTCGTCGTAAACTGCTTCATATCCCAAATATTTATTCAATACTGGTAAAAAACTTATCAAAGGTACATAGAATGCCCCCGCTGCCAGAAACACTTTTTGATGCAGTTGAACTAAACTCCCTTTTTCCTTTTCATCGGTTATAACCACGTATGTATTATTTGCAGTAAGTTTAATCCTGTATTTAGATGCTTTGATCTCAATTTTTTGAGTTTCTTTATTAACGAATTGTTCTAAGTTTAAAGCTTTCGAAATGTCGTTTAATGAGACATACAATATCCCTTCGTAAGAAAAACTTCCTGCGATAGTGTTTTTTTCTGGATTGCCGGCAAATTCGAGTCTCGTTGTATATTGTCCGATAGCGATTTGCGTATAAATAAATATTATTATAAATATAGTTTTTCTCATTAGTTTCTTTTCTTACGTCGTAAAAAGAAATTTAAAAAACATTTTAAAAATTCCTAACCTGGGAAATCCTGAAACAGTATCATACCGGTAATGTGTTTCCTTTTCAGTAAGCGGGTCTTTTTTAATGATTATAATTGTCAAAGGGTATTTCATTTATCACCTTAAAATATATTTTTAGTTATTATGATATTTCGTTTTTGTAGTTCACCTATTAACGGAATAGCCGGTACACAAACTTCAGGCGGCATTACGCCTACGGATTTAATGTTACTTTTCAAAATCATTTCTGCAATAATTGAAGTCGGAAATGCCGTCGTCCGCATCATTGCCGAAATTCTATCTTCCGGATCATAAAAATCGATCATTTCATAAACAAGTTTTTTTCCAACACCGTTATTTTTACCTGTAATATTTACACGCAAAAGGACAACATCCTCACCTTTCAAATTTAATTTTTTCTCTATCATTTCTATAAAAAATTCTTTGGCGGTTTTAATGGTAGAACCGAATATAAGTGCTTCATTACTTATAAATCCTAAATCTATCAGCATTTTTATTTTTTCGCAATGTCCCTTGTAGCGGATTGTTTTATAATCCATTTTGTTTACCTTGCCCTGAAGGTAATGACACATTGTTGAGATTCCCCCGGATGTATTAAATGCTTCCAGCTCAGCATAGCCGGAATTAAAAGAAATATCTTCTAAATCTTCCATTGGATTTACTAACATGATATGGCCGTTTCGAATAACCTCTACAGGCTCAATATATTCATTAACCAGTCCTTCGGCTGAAAAAGTGAGCTGATAATTTAACGGAGGAACAGGGTTTTGCGGTAAACCACCAACTCTTATTTGAATTTCATCAAGCATGTCAAATTCGCGAATTCCTCCCATTGCCAATATATTAGCCAATCCCGGAGCTAATCCGCAATTAGGTAGTATACATATATTTTTTTCTCTTGCCTGCTGATTCAATTGCAACTGTTTTTTAACTACATCATGATTACCGCCTAAATCGAGAAAATGTATAGAGGCTTCAATAGCTGCTTTTGTTAACGATAGATTGTAAGTATAAGAAACTGCACTTATTGCCAGATGAGAATTTCGCATTAAATCGACAACACTCTCAAAATTATTTGCATCCAATTCGAGCGGGATTACTTTTTCACTGATCTGCCTGGCAGCAAAAGTAGCTCTGTTCAGATCAAGATCGGCTAAAATTACTTGTTGAATAAAATCAGATTTTGAAAGATCAAAAGCGATTGCGCTTCCCATCATTCCCGCTCCGATTACAAGTACATTCATTTAAATACCTCCCCGGTTTCCATACACCAGAATAACAGGTCCAATTCATCCATTGGTATTTTTATCGATTCAGAAAATTCCTGAAACTTTGCTTCTATCTCATAGTATATTTTTTTTGATAAGGTTGTCGGAATTCCGTCAATCACACCAACTTTAACCAAATTTTTTAATATGTGTCTGTCGAGAATTGCAAGATTCCTGTAGCCGATATTTCTTAAAAAATGCGAAGCCTCTTTATGACCGAGTCCTTTAACATTTTTTATCAGCCATTCCCGCAAAACTATCGGCGGTAATCCATTCTGAAGTTGTTCATTAATCAATGGAAATTTGTCTTTCATATCAATAAGATTTTTTGCTTTTGTTTTGTGAAATCTGATGTAATATTCTTTGTGGTATAGAAATTTTTCCGGATTAATTTTTCGTTTATGAAATTGATTTTTTTTTAATACTCTGATGGCTTTATCAGCACTGAATGCACTCGTTTGTGGGGTCAGGAGACAATAAACAAGCTCATAAAAGTATTCCCCCGCCTTTATGTTCTGAAATTCTTGCAGCCGGTTCCTTATCGCAAATCTATACTTCCTATAATTTTTAAGAAGCGAGTCCAGTTCAGGTCGTTGTCTACAATCTATAAATTTGTCTTTCATCAGATTAAAATATTCACAAAAACGTTAATTTTAAACAAAATATAAAGAAAATGTAGTGAAAACAAAAATTATTCAATTCCAGGGATCAATTCAGATTACCACATATAGAATTTTATTGTTTCGGGTTTCTAACCGGCTATTCGATCGCAATGCTTTACAGATACAATAAAAAAGTATTTTACTTTTTAATACCTGTTTTACCTAAAATTTTCTTCTCAACTGTTTACGGTCTGTTCCATTATATATCAGAGACATCTGAAATATTGTTTCTCGTGCCGATCCAAAAGATTCTCCCTAAGGGATCCCTTCGGGACTTCGGAAAGGCATCACTTCCGCGAAGCGGTCCTTCGGACGTGACAAAGGCTCAAAGAGCGCTAATGTTTGATTTTTGAACACAACATTTCCTTTGCGGCCTTGGCGAACTTTGCGAGATGTATTGTTTTGAATTTTTCAGAAGTCTCTATTTGAAAAAGAGCAATCTACCAAATTTAATTTTCTAACAATAGATGTAGCCAATTCTTTAACAGTTTTTCTCCTACCGTTGTCAGAATTGACTCAGGATGGAATTGGATTCCTTCAATAGGAAATGTCTTGTGGCGCACTCCCATTATAATCCCGTCATCAGTCCGCGCAGATACTTCAAGCTCGGGAGATATTTTTTCTGTACTGATAACAAGTGAGTGGTATCTTGTCGCGGTAAAAGGATTATCAATTCCTCCATAAATTGTTTTTCCATCGTGTCTGATCTGAGAAGTTTTTCCATGCATTAAAATATCGGCGCGGATTATATCACAGCCGTAAGCATATCCTATCGCCTGATGACCAAGACACACTCCAAGAACAGGGATTTTGTTTCCAAATTTTTTAACAACTTCGACGGATATTCCTGCATCTTCCGGTCTTCCAGGTCCGGGTGAAATCAATATCCCCAACGGATTTAATTGTTCTATTTCATCGATTGAAATTTTATCGTTCCGGAAAACGCTTATCTCTGAGGATTGTTCGATTATCTGAACAAGATTATAAGTGAAGGAATCGTAATTGTCGATCACGATTATCATTTCAGATCAAGCCAGTCCCTAAACCAAATGCAATAACAAATAGAAGTATGGAAACGATTATTTGAACGGTTTTCATTGTTATTTTCTTAACCAAACGGTTTCCGATAAACGCGCCGAGAAATGCGGAGAGGACCGCGGCAGACAAGAGCAGCAAGTTTTCCCCGATATTCACTGCGAGGAAATGAGAACTGTAAACCGTTAGGCGCGTCATATCAACAAGGCACGCAATGACAACACCTGTTCCGATGAACCTTTCTTTTGTAAGTCCGCATTTTATTAGAAAAGCGCTTCGCAAGGCTCCCTGATGTCCTGACAGACCTCCGAAGAACCCGCTCATAAAACCGCCGATTGGGAGGTATTTTTTTTCGAATGCCATTTTTTCAAATTTAGGCAGCACCTCAAAAAGAGCAAAAAATATCATTAAGACTGCAACAATCAGTTTTACCGGCATGACCTGTAATTCTTTGGAAAGGAATTGATAGGAAAATAATGCCTGCATGTCCGATAAAGAGATCAGAGCCCATGCGCCGATAAAGGCAGCGAGTATCGCCGGTAAACCGAAATGCAAAACAGCGGTCTTATCCGCGTGTTTTCCGAGAAGTATGAGTTTAAAAATATTATTTGCGAAATGAACAATCGCAGTCATCGCCACCGCGACATCTAACGGAAAGAAGATCGCAAAGACCGGCATGAGCAAAGTTCCGAGACCGAAACCTGAAAACAAAGTCAGACCCGAAGTAAGAACAGCAGCAAGACAAATTATTATAAATTCCATAAATAATTTTGATTTTAATGAGTAAAAATTTAAGAATTATATTTTAAAAATCAAAAGGGTTTATATTCTTTGATGTCTTATATGAACAATTATTAAAAAGACGCTGATTTATTTACTAAGCGTCTGCTTTGGAGAGTTGTATTAACAAAGATATATTTCATCAATATCATTCACTTTAAGGCTAACAAAATATTTTGAATTGGGTATCATATCAATTTTAAAAAAAAATTTTTCAATTGATAAATATATAAATTCCCATTTTTACATCAGCTCATTTTTCAGATATTTCCCCGTAAAACTTAAATTATTTTTCGTTATATCTTCAGGCGTCCCTGCTGCTACAATCTTTCCTCCATTATCTCCTCCGCCAGGGCCGAGGTCAATTATCCAATCAGCGCTTTTCACAACATCCATGTTATGTTCAATGATAAGAACAGTATTTCCCTTATCAACCAGCTTGTTTAAAACATTGAGCAGCATTTGTATATCCTCAAAGTGCAAACCTGTTGTCGGTTCATCTAAAATATATAAAGTTCTACCCGTTCCAATTTTTGAAAGTTCGGTCGATAACTTAACACGCTGCGCTTCACCCCCTGAAAGTGTTGTCGCCTGTTGACCAATCCGAATGTATCCCATTCCGACATCAAATAGCGTTTGTAATTTCCGATCAACTTTTGGAATCTCGCTGAAAAAATTTAATGCTTCGTCAACACTCATACTTAACACATCTGCAATCGATTTGCCCTTGTACAAAACCTCAAGTGTTTCACTGTTATATCTTTTGCCTTTACATACTTCGCATTCAACATAAACATCAGGGAGAAAATTCATCTCGATTTTTCTTACACCGTCACCTTCGCACTCTGCACATCTTCCGCCATTAACATTGAAACTGAATCTGCCGGCTTTGTAACCTCGGATCTTTGCTTCGGGTAACTGGGTGTATAGATCGCGGATAATAGTAAACAAACCGGTATAGGTGGCAGGATTAGACCTCGGTGTCCTTCCGATAGGATGCTGATCTATATCGATAACCTTATCAATATGTTCAAGCCCTTCAATTTTTTTATACGATAAAGGAACATCCCTTGAGTTGTAAAACTTACGTGATAAAATTCTGTATAAAGTTTCAGTAACAAGTGTCGATTTACCTGAACCGCTGACACCTGTAACGCAGACAAATTTTCCGAGGGGAATTTTCATATCGACATTGACAAGATTGTTTCCTGTGCAGCCACTCAGTTTAAGATAATTTCCATTCCCGTTCCTGCGTTTCAGAGGGACTTCAATTTTTCTCTTTCCGAAAAGATACATAGCTGTATATGAATTTCCGTCGGTGACCAACTTCTTTTTTTTGCCGAAGGTATCCGTTCCGGAAAATTCTAATTTATCCGGTTTTCCGGAAGTAACCAGATAGCCACCATGTTCACCGGCGCCCGGACCTAAATCGACTACAAAATCGGCGTTTTGTATCATTTCTTTGTCATGCTCGACAACTATTACTGTATTTCCTAAATCTCTCAATTGTTTGAGTGAGTTGATCAGCTTTATATTGTCTCTTTGATGCAATCCTATGCTCGGCTCGTCAAGGACATACAAAACTCCCACAAGCTGAGAACCAATCTGCGTTGCGAGTCGTATTCGCTGGGCTTCACCTCCTGATAATGTCCGCGCTGCGCGGTCAAGTGTCAGATAATCGAGACCTACATTTAATAAAAAATCCAAGCGCTGAATAATTTCCTTCAATATCTGATTAGCAATTAATTTCTGACGATCGGTTAATTGAAGATTTTTAAAAAATTGTTGTGCCGCCTTCACAGATAATTTTACAATATCTGCAATATTAACAGATATCCCCGATTTTACATCGGTTAATTTAATTGCCAAACTTTCCTGTTTTAATCTCCCTCCGTTACACGCATTACAGGAATGAACTGCCATATAAGATTCAACCCAATTTCGAATATGAGCAGATGATGTCTCATCGTAGTAATGTTTGAGAGAAGCAAGGATTCCGTTATACCTATGTTTATAAATAGTTTTTCGTCCGCTTTTGTATGTATATTCTATTTCAAATTTCTCATCTCCACCTCCTTCAAGAAGTATCTTCATATTATTTTTTTGTATTTCCTTGAGTGGTGTGTCGAAATCAAAATTATTTTTTTTTGCTACCGATCGAATCTGGCTCCATATCCATGTTTGCCGTGGTTTTCCAAGAGGGGCAATTCCCTCCTGATTTATGCTTAAAGAAAGGTCAGGCATTATTAAGTCAACATCAAGCGCTCGTTCTTCTCCAAGTCCGGTACATTTCGGACAATAACCGTATGGCGAATTGAAAGAAAATGCATTCGGCGCAGGATCTTCGTAGCTTATACCGCAATCGTTACAGGCAAAATGCACGCTGTATAGAGAATCACCTCTCTCGGAATTCACAATCACAATTCCCGACCCGAATCGTAAAGCAGTTTCAATTGATTCGGCTACCCTGCTGCGGTTATCGCTTTGTACAATAATTCTGTCAATTACTATTTCAATATTATGAATTTTATATCTGTCGGCTTGCATCCCTTTCGTAATCTCTTTAATGACGCCGTCAATGCGAACCCGCAGAAATCCATCTTTCACAATCTCCGCGAACAATTCACGGTAATGTCCTTTTCTCCCACGTACAACCGGCGCAAGAATTTGTATTCTGCTCGCCTCAGGTAAATTCATCACTGCATCGATTATTGCATCGGTATTCTGTCTCTCAACTTTTTTCCCGCATTGAAAACAATGCTGGTCACCAACGCGGGCAAAGAGGAGGCGTAAATAATCGTAAATTTCTGTAACCGTTCCAACTGTTGAACGGGGATTATGAGAAACCGATTTCTGTTCAATTGAAACCGACGGACTTAAGCCCTCAATGTTATCCACATCGGGCTTCTCCATAACGCCCAGAAATTGTCGTGCATAGGCCGACAAGCTTTCAATATAACGGCGCTGACCTTCGGCATATATCGTGTCGAATGCAAGGCTCGATTTTCCCGAACCGGACAAGCCCGTAATAACAATAAGCTTATCGCGGGGCATCTCAACATCAATATTCTTAAGGTTGTGTACCCGCGCTCCTTTTACTATTAATTTATTATTATTCATTGTTTAAAAATATAAAATGACTTCGGGAAAAGCAAAATTCTAAGTACTGCATTAAAATATTAATTGGAAGGATGTTCGGAGATAATTATTCAGATAACAGTTTATTAACCTAATTTGTGCCTCTTACTCAAATACTGAAACAGCGCAGTATCGAATGGTGTAGAAGTATTGAGTAAAAGATATTCAATATTATTTTCCCTGCATTCTTTTTTATAAGAATCGATGAATCTACGCATCTCCTGCTGGTATGCTTTCTGCAAATGCCAGGGCTGAGTGGTAATTTCCTCCGAAGTTTCCATATCCTTAAAAATCGCATCTCCGCCAAAAGCAAAATTAATTTCAATCGGATCGAGTATCTGAAAAACAATAACCTCGTTTTTCTTGTGACGGAAATGTTTAAAAGCGGCAGTTACTTCTTTCGGATTATCGAACAGATCGCTTAAAATAATTACCAATCCGCGTCTTTTTATCCGTTCTGCTGTTTGATGTAACGAAGCTGCTGTTCCGGTTTTGTTACTCCCTTCAGTAACCTCAAGCTGTTTTAAAATTGCTTTCAGGTACGACTTTGTTGCATGAGGAGGCATATACGTACGGATTTTTTCGTCAAACACCATCAATCCCACAGCATCGCGCTGCTGAACCATAAGATACGATAAAGCTGCCGCGATATAAGAAGCATATTCGAGTTTGGACATCCTCCCGTCGGATGAATATGCCATCGAGCGACTTGCATCAAGAATTATATAAGACTTTAAATTTGTTTCCTCTTCAAATTGTTTGATATAATAGCGGTCGGTACGACCGAATATTTTCCAGTCAATATGTTTTGGTTCATCTCCCGGCATATATTGCCGGTGTTCCGCAAACTCAACGCTGAAACCGTGATACGGACTTTTATGAAGTCCTGTTATAAATCCCTCGACCACAAGTCTTGCGACCAATTCCATATTTGCCAACTTAGCAACAACATCTGGTTGAAGATATTTGCGGTAATCGCCAATATTTTGCCTGGATTTTGACAACGGAAATTATTTTTTTTCCGTTTTTAAATTTTTATCATCCTCGGAAACTATTTCAGGTTGAATTAACTCATTCAAATCCATACCTAACGTTTGGATTTCCATTTGCGCCGACGGAACAAGCTCGTGATCCGGATATCTTTCAAGGAATTTTTCATAAGCGATTTTTGCATTCTCAAAATCGTGAAGCTGATTGTTATAAATGAATCCGATTAAAAACATTGCCTTGGGATGCATTGAATCTTCGGTATACAAATCAGCAAATTTTTTGTATTCATTAACGGCAGATTGGTATTCCTGAAGTTCATTATTATATATTGTCGCGATCAATAATTGCGACTGAGAAGCCAAGAGACCATTCGGATAGACATCGATCAGTTTAGCAAGTTTTTCGATCGCTTGCTCATATTTACTAACGCTGATAAAGTTTTGTGCGGAATTCCATAATTCATCTTCAGATTCTTTACTGCATGAAATTAACAACACAGCCGATAATATAAATACAGCCGCCAATAATAATTTATTCATTTTTTTCACTCTTTATTAATTATTAAGATTAGTTACTTATACTTCGATAAATGGTTTACTCATATTTGAATTGATATAAGCTCTTGCCATTCGCGGGGTGTTGAAAGCAATTCCAAACTCCCCATTTTTATTCAATACGATTACGCCTCCAAATCCGTCTGCCTTTTCTGATAAAATTTGAATTCCTTTTTCGGCAGCAGATTGTGGATTACCTTTATTAAAATCCATTAAATCTATAACCGTTTTTGCCATTACAACTTTTATCATCGCTTCACCCCATCCTGTAGTTGAAACTCCGCCGATAGAATTATCGGCATAGGTACCGCATCCAATCAAAGGAGAATCGCCGACCCTTCCGGGAAATTTGTTAAACGTCCCTCCTGTCGAGGTTCCCGCACTGATATTTCCCTCAGAGTCCATTGCTACCGCTCCGACAGTATCGGATGGTTTATGTAGTTTGAACGCATCTTTCGTCGAATAATTTTTATTTTCTTTTACATTTTTCCATTTCAAAATTTCCCTCTCTACAATCAAATCATCAGGCGAGCAAAGATTGATTCCGTGTTCTTTGGCAAATTTTTCAGCGCCGCTACCTACCAGAAATATGTGCTCGCTTTCGTCCATGATTTTTCTGCATAGTGAAATAGGGTTTTTCACATATTTTACTGCACCGACTGATCCGCAGCGGAAAGTTTTTCCGTTCATTATGCTGGCATCCAGCTCAATCTCACCTTCGGCATTCATATGTGAGCCCCGTCCGGCATCGAAAGTAATGTCATCTTCCAAATAATTTATTGTTTTCTCAACGGCTTCAACAGCAGTTCCACCGTTTTGTAGAATTTCCCAGCCGATTCGAAGCGCTTTGCTTACACCTTGCTTGTGAGCTTCTATTAAATCCGAAGGAATATCCCAAGCGCCGCCGTGAACTATAAAAGATATCATATTTTATAATTTCTTGAATTTTGATTGAAATTTACAAAAAAATATCTCTAGAATCAATTTGAAATCGATTTAATGAACCTTTGGATTAGATTGTCAATCTATTATTTTTTGGTTATTTCAATCAAACCGCGGTTATTTAAATGTATTTCTATTGAGTCGCCGGTAGCTATTTCATTGGAAAGAATTTTTTCAGAAAGATGGTTAACTATATATTTTTGTATGGTCCGCTTCAACGGTCTTGCACCATAGCTCGGGTCGAAACCAAGTTTTGCCAGCCAGTTTTTAGCTTCTTCGGTTACATAAATCCGGATGTCATTTCTTTCAAGCATCGCATCAACTCTTTTTAATTGTATATCAACAATGCTTCTTATATCTTCGATTGATAAAGGTTTGAAAAGTATAATGTCATCAATGCGATTTAAAAATTCAGGACGTATTGTCTGTCTGAGCAGATCAAACAATTTTGCGCGCAACTCGCCGAACACCTCATCCCGCTTATCACTGTGAAGGAGTTCCATCCTGTCCTGAATAAGAGGTGTTCCAATATTCGAAGTCATAATTATAATTGTATTTTTAAAATTGACCGTATGTCCTTTGCTGTCCGTAAGCCTTCCGTCATCAAGCATCTGAAGAAGCACATCAAAAACTTCTGGATGGGCCTTTTCGATTTCATCGAGCAGCACGACCGAGTACGGCTTTCTCCGCACCGCTTCTGTCAGCTGTCCCCCTTCTTCATAACCTACATAACCCGGAGGCGCACCGATCAGACGCGACACCGAGAACTTTTCCATATATTCGCTCATATCAATTCGAACAAGTGCATTTTCATCATTAAATAAAACTTCAGCTAACGCACGTGCCAATTCGGTCTTGCCGACTCCTGTTGTCCCTAAGAATATAAACGAACCAATCGGTTTTTTTTCATCCTGCAATCCGGCTCTGCTGCGCCTTATTGCTTCGCTAATTGCTTTAACTGCCTCTTCCTGATTTACCAACCTTTGATGAATTCTTTCCTCCAGATGAAGTAATTTTTGTCGCTCTCCTTCAACCAGGCGTGTTACAGGAATACCAGTCCACTTTGCAACTACCTGAGCAATATCCTCCGAATCAACCTCCTCACGCAGCATTTTTTTACTTGATTGGATTTTCTTTAATTTTTCAGATGCATATTTTAATTCTTTTTCCAGCGAGTTGATGATTCCGTATTTTAATTCCGCAACTCTTGCGAGGTCTCCTGCCCGTTCACGCTCTTCTATTTCCTGCCTGGAATTTTTTATATCTTCTTTCATTTTTCTTATAGATTGGATTAGCTCCTTTTCGTTTTGCCAGTGAGCTTTTAATTCTGAGCGATTCTCATTAAGATCGGCAATCTCTTTTTCAATATCTTTTAAACGTTCCTGCACAGTTTCCTTTTTACTGTCGCTGGTATAGTCAATCAATTCTCTTTTGATGGCTTCACGCTCGATTTCCAACTGCTTAATTTTTCTTTCGATTTCATCAAGTTCCTCAGGCATTGAGTCAATTTCAATTCGTATCCTTGAGGCAGATTCGTCAACCAAATCTATAGCTTTATCGGGGAGAAAACGGTCAGTAATGTATCGATCGCTTAATTCGGCAGCACTGATAAGTGCTCCGTCTGTAATTCTTACTCCATGGTGAACCTCGTAGCGTTCTTTTAATCCCCGCAAAATGGATATTGTTTCTTCGACGCTCGGCTCATCGATCAGCACCGGCTGGAAGCGCCTTTCAAGAGCGGGATCTTTCTCAATATATTTGCGGTATTCATCAGTTGTTGTTGCGCCAATGGCGCGCAGTTCACCTTTTGCTAGAGCCGGCTTGAGCATGTTTGCCGCATCGACAGCACCCTGTGCCGCTCCTGCCCCGACTAAAGTATGTAATTCGTCAATGAATAGAATGATTTCTCCGTTGGATTCAGTAACTTCCTTTAAAACTGCTTTGAGGCGTTCCTCAAATTGTCCGCGGAAACTTGTCCCCGCGACAAGAGAACCCATATCGAGAGCTATGATCCTTTTGGTCTTTAAACTTTCAGGAACATCCCCCTGAACAATACGGAAAGCAATTCCCTCAGCGATTGCGGTTTTTCCTACTCCGGGTTCTCCGATCAAAACAGGATTGTTTTTAGTACGGCGGGATAATACCTGTAACACTCGCCTTATCTCTTCATCCCTTCCGATAACAGGGTCAAGTTTTCCTTTCCGCGCAAGTTCGTTTAAATCTCTTCCGAATCTTTGGAGCGATTGATATTTCTCCTCTGGTGTCTGATCAGTAACGAGTTGCTTCCCGCGAATTGATTGTAATGCTTTATAAACTTCATCTTTTGTAACACCCTGCCCTTGCAGAATGTTTACAGCATTATTGTTTTTTGTCTCAAGAATGCCAAGCAGCAGATGTTCGGTGCTGACGTATTCATCATGTAATTGCTTAGTTTCTTTCAGTGCAATATCGAAAAGCTGTGTAAGATTTTGACTGATGTACTGATTCCCTGCTCCGGCTCCTGTAACCTTGGGAAGCTTTTCAATTACCTCGTTAATTTTTATTTTAACATAATTGACATTAGTCCCGATTTTCTGAAGCACAGGAACAACTACTCCTTCAGTATCCTGTATCAGAGCCGCAAGCAAATGTTCCGGTTCTATTGCCTGATTACCGTAACTGGCAGCGATTTCCTGCGCATTCTGCACCGCTTCCTGAGATTTTATTGTAAATTTTTGGAATTGCATAATTAGCCTTTGTTCGATCTTCTAATGCGTTACAATCTTTGTGCAAAGAGCTTCAATTGCTTCCTGCTTATTTTTCGGTTGAAAGTCGTGGAAGGCGGTAATCGAAGCAATCTGACTTCCGCCTTTCCATCTAATTCAACCTTTTATTGTAGCAAAAACCAAAAATGCCACAGTCAGCAAAGCCAATATCAATAAAAAGAAATTTTCCATTGCTTCGCGTTTAATTATAATTGATAAGTGATAATTGTTACTTGTCTTTATCATCCATTACTTCGAAATCTGCATCCTCGACTGCTTTGCCTTTGTCTTTCTGTTGTTCGGCATCAGGTTGTCCGGTACCCGGCTCACCCTGAAATCCCGCACCGGCTCCGGGTTGTGTTTTCGCCTGTTCATACATCTGAGTAGAAGCTTCGCTCCATGCTTTATTCAGATCTTCCATTTTTGCTTTTATATCTGAAATATTTCCGCTTTTCACTGCCGCATCAAGCGCATCGGCTGCCGATTCGACTTTTGATTTCAGATCCGGAGAGAGTTTGTCTTCCAAATCTTTCACTTGTTTTCGTGTCTGGAAAACAAGATTATCAGCTTGATTCTTAGTCTCTATTTCTTCTTTCTTTTTCTTATCTTCAGCGGCATGTGCCTGAGCGTCAGTTTTCATTTTTTCGATTTCTTCTTTTGTCAAGCCGCTTGAAGATGTAATTCTGATACTTTGTTCTTTATTTGTGGCTTTGTCCTTTGCAAAGACATGAAGCATTCCGTTTGAATCTATATCGAAAGTAACTTCTATCTGAGGAATTCCTCGTGGAGCGGGGGGTATTCCGTCGAGATGGAATTTACCCAACGTGCGGTTATCGATTGCCATCGGACGTTCACCCTGAAGAATATGTATTTCAACTGACGTCTGACTATCAGCCGCCGTTGAAAATATTTCGCTCTTCTTTGTAGGGATTGTCGTATTTGCAGGTATCAGAACCGTCATAACGTTTCCGAGTGTTTCAATTCCAAGTGATAAAGGACTTACGTCAAGGAGCAAAACATCCGTAACATCGCCGCTTAAAACACCACCTTGGATGGCGGCGCCTACTGCTACTACTTCATCGGGATTTACCCCCTTATGTCCTTCTTTTCCGAAAATATCCTTTACCAACTGTTGAACACGCGGCATCCTCGTCATACCTCCGACAAGTATAACTTCGTCAATCTGATTCGCCGAAAGCCCTGAATCTTTCAAAGCTTTTTCCACAGGATGGATACATCGCTCGATCAGATCACCTACCAACGATTCAAACTTTGCACGTGTAATATTTATATTAAGATGTTTCGGACCGTCTGCAGTTGCAGTGATAAACGGAAGGTTAACATCTGTCTGTGCTAACTGTGATAATTCTATTTTTGCTTTTTCGGCAGCTTCGCGTAATCTTTGTAATGCCATCGGGTCTTTACGCAGATCAACGCTTTCAATTTTCTTGAATTCATCGGCAAGGTAATCCACTAACCGGTGATCAAAATTATCACCACCAAGGTGAGTATCACCGTTTGTCGATTTCACTTCAAATACACCGTCACCGAGTTCAAGTATTGATATATCAAATGTTCCTCCGCCTAAATCAAACACGGCTACCTTTGAATCTTTATCTTTCTTATCCAAACCGTAAGCTAACGCAGCCGCTGTCGGTTCGTTGATAATTCTTCTTACATTCAGTCCGGCAATTTCACCGGCTTCTTTTGTCGCTTGTCGTTGTGCATCATTGAAATATGCAGGCACGGTTATTACTGCTTCGGTTACTTTTTGTCCGAGATATTCTTCGGCGGTTTGTTTCATTTTCTGAAGTATCATTGCGCTGACTTCAGGCGGAGAATATTGGCGGTCATCAATCTGCACTCGAGCCGTATTATTGTCGCCATGAACGACTTTGTAAGGAACAATTTTCATCTCTTCATTAACTTCATTGTAAAATCGTCCCATAAATCGTTTGATCGAAAATACTGTGTTTTGAGAATTCGTTACTGCCTGCCTCTTAGCAGCCTGACCGACAAGTCGTTCACCCGATTTCGTGAATGCAACAACGGAGGGAGTAGTACGCGATCCTTCAGGATTTGCAATAACCTTTGGTTCATTCCCTTCCATCACTGCTACAACCGAGTTGGTTGTACCTAAATCAATTCCTATTATTTTTCCAGCCATTTTTATTTACCTCATTTAATTATTAAAATAACAGTAAAGAGACAGATTTTCTGCCTCTTTACCATGTTGATTATTGTCTGATTGTTTTAATCCTTAATTTCAATTGTTTTTGAAATGTCTTTAGGATTTATCTTCGGGAGTTGTATTTTCAATATTCCGTTTTTAAAGGTCGCATCGATTTTATCATTATCCACATCAACCGGAAGATTTACCGAACGGTTAAAAGATCCGTAGCACATTTCAAGATGATAGAAGTTTTCACTTTCTTTTTTCTCTTCGCGTTTGCGCTCGCCGCTGATTGTCAATACATCGTTATGAAGTGATATTTTTACTTCTTTCTTTTCGATTCCGGGCAATTCGGCAGTTATATAAAGATTCTTTTCATCTTCATGCATATCTATTGCCGGCAAAAATGATCCGGTCGTCTTACGGGAAAACGGGAAATCCCCGAACATTTTTTGAATCTGATTTTCGAGAGAATTAATTTCTCTGAATGGTGAAAATTTTACTAATGTCATTTTATTTATCCTTTCTTATTGTTTTCTGACATAATAACACTCAAGCAATGTGCCAAATATTAAATAATCCGTTAACCTATTATATTAATATAACTTAATGAGTTTATACTAAAATCGAATAATTATAAAACACATGCCACAATGTCAGACTTTGCTATTTTTGCAGGTCTTTACACACTATTTGTCAGATTTTTCTGAAAAATTTTCAAATCCAAAAATAATTTCTATCTTTGATTTTAAATTTTGTTTTACTATAATCATTTAGTTTTTATGATAAGACCTGAAGATATAAAACCTTTGTTGAATACGCGGGTGATTGGAAAAAAAATTATTTCTTTTAGAGAAATTGATTCAACAAACACTTATGCAAAAAAAATGGAGGAGCTAACGGGTAATCATGGTACTGTGATCCTCGCCGAGAAGCAAACAAAAGGTCGGGGAAGATTTAATCGTGCATGGGAAAGCGAGAGCGGTAAAAATCTTACTTTCTCAATTTTGATTGAACCCGAAACAGAAATCCCGAACATCGGTGTTGTTCCGCTTTGTACAGGCGCGGCAATTATTGAAATCCTCTGCAAATATTTAAATTTAAATGCCGAGTGCAAATGGCCCAATGATATTTTAATAAACGGAAAAAAAGTCTGCGGAATATTAGTTGAATCAACTTATTTAAACAACAAAATAAATAAGCTAATTATCGGAATAGGAATAAACGTAAACCAGGAAATATTTCCTGATGATATTTCCGAAATTGCCACTTCTCTGAAAATTGAAACCGGAACAACCATTAACAGACATGAGCTTCTGTCCGGAATTTTAAATATAATAGAAGTAATGTATCATAGTTTGCTTGTTCCGGGGGATAATTATTTTATAGAATTATGGAAATCAAAATGCCGAATGTTCGGCAAAACAGTTAACGTAACTAACGGAGATAATGTTATATCGGGTAAAGCTTTACGAATCGATTCCGACGGAGGCTTAATGCTTGAAAATGACGGAAAAATAATTAAATTATTAGCAGGCGAAGTAACTATTCACAAATAGAAGAGAAAAAAATGTTATTGGCTATCGACATAGGAAACACACATACGGTAATCGGATTTTTCGATAAAGAAAAACTAATCGCTCACTGGCGCTTATCCAGTACACTTACAAGAACTGAAGACGAGTTCTGGCTTATAATGAAATTACTTTGCGAGCAAATCAAATTGTCCCCCGATGCAGTTGACGGAATGGTAATATCTTCGGTAGTTCCGAATTTAACCGATATTTTTTTTCGGATGGGGAGAAAATATTTAAAAACTTCACCCGTAGTTGTATCGGCAAAATTGAAAACCGGTATCAAAATTAAGTACGATGATCCGTTAGCGGTTGGTGCCGATAGAATTTGTGATGCCGTTGCCGCTTATATAAAATACGGAGGACCTTTAATCATAGTAGATTTCGGTACAGCCACTACGTTTGATGTGGTTTCTGCCAAAGGCGAATACATAGGCGGTGTAATATCTCCGGGTATTGAAACTGCGGGGGGAGAATTACACAGACGAGCCGCAAGGCTGCCTAAGATCGAACTGCATTTCCCGAAAAATGTTATTGGCAAAAATACGGTCGAGAGTATGCAATCGGGAATAATGTACGGAGCAATCGATGCAATGGAAGGAATGATAAAAAGAATCATAAAAATTACAGGACCTAAAACAAACGTCATTGCAACGGGCGGATATTCAAAATTGTTTGCCGAACAGAGCAAACTCATCGATCACGACGAACCCTGGCTCGTTCTGGAAGGGGCAAGAATAATTTACGATAAAAATAAATAATTTGTAAATCGTAAATCGTCATTCGTAAATCGTAAATCGTGATTCGTAAATCGTAAATCGTAAATCGTAAATCGTAATTTGTAAATTGTCAATTGCAAATTGTAAAGTCCGCTCCTACGGAGCTTATTCGT
>CAYTID010000007.1:0-43770 GCA_964437735.1 uncultured Ignavibacteriaceae bacterium
ATAAAAAAATCTATAACCACGCTGACATGGAAGAACTTGAAAAAATGCTTGATGATGATAAAAACAAAAATTACAGATTTAAAATCATTGTCACAGATGGAGTGTTTAGCATGGAAGGAGACCTTGCCCCATTGGATAAAATAATAATTTTGGCGAATAAATATAACGCCATGGTTTTTGTTGACGATTCGCATGCGATCGGAGTTTGCGGTAAAACCGGGCGTGGAACTCCGGAAGCGAAGAATGTACTTGGTAAGGTCGATATTATCACGGGAACTCTTGGTAAGGCGATTGGGGGAGCTGCAGGAGGATATATCAGCGGTAAAAAAGATTTGATAACTTATCTACGTCAGAAATCACGTCCATATACATTTTCAAATTCTCTACCGCCTGCAATTGTTTTCGGTGCGATGGCTGCATTTGATTTGTTGAGTAAGGATCATTCGATTGTTAAGCGTTTACACGATAACACTTCATATTTCAGAAAAGAAATTAAAGCTCTCGGGTTTCTGATACTTGAAGGAGATCATCCAATTGTACCGATTATGTTGGGAGATGCATCGATTGCTCAGGATATGAGTGCAGCTTTACTCAAAGCCGGAGTTTATATCAAAGGTTTATGGTATCCTGTAGTGCCAAAAGGTGAAGCCCGTCTGCGGGCGCAAATCTCCTCTGCATTAACGAAGAAAGATATCGACCGGGCTTTGGATGTTTTCGAAAATGTCGGAAAAAAAATGAAAGTTATATAAAATATTTTGTCGTGAATTGAGTTGTCCCGGAGATATATTTTAGAGCTGAATGATAGAAAATTGATGTAATTTCTATTCCTTGACTTTATGCCTCATTCTGTGTATATTTTTCAAAGAAAATTTAACAAATCTGCAAAAATTATTAAATAAATGGAGTTTTATTATTAATTATGGCGAGTACTTCTGATTTTCGAAATGGTCTTACTTTAAAGATAGATGGTGAAATTTGGACAATTATAGAGTTTCAGCACGTCAATCCTGGTAACTGGCGTGCATTTGTACGCGCAAAAATGAAAAACCTAAGAAGCGGAAAAGTTATTGAAACCCGTTTCCGGGCTGGTGAAAGCATTGAGATTGTACGTATTGAGAGAAAAGAGTATCAATTTTTATATCATGACGGATCTGGTTATGTATGTATGGATAAAGAAACCTACGACCAAGTATCTGTTGATGAAAAGCATATTGGGGATGGCGGACAATATCTCAAAGATGGCGAAAATGTGCAAATCTTATTTAACGGAAATGTAATTATGGGTGTGGAATTACCCATAACAGTCGTTGTGAAAATAATAGAAACAGTTCCGGGAATAAAAGGTGATACTGCAACAGGTGGGTCGAAACCTGCGAAAGTCGAATCGGGTGCGATTGTAAATGTTCCCTTATTTCTAAATGAAGGGGATGTAATCAAAGTTGATACTCGGACAGGCGAATACCTGGAACGGGTGAAAGTATAATTTTTTTAAACCATCAAAAATTGGAGACGAGATGGATATTAATTATTTAAAAAAACTCACTAAAATATTCACAGATAGCAATGTCGATGAAATCGAAATTGAAGAAGAAGGTTTAAAGTTAAGGATATCGAAAAACCGACAAAACAGTTCTATCAATGTTGCTCCGCCTCAACCTTACATCCCTACATACCAGCTACCTGTTCCTGAAGCACCTCCTCCAAAACCGGCAGAAGTTTCCATCGAGCCTGCAAAGGCGCCGGTTATTGTTACGCCTGAAAAAAAATATCACGAATTAAAATCACCTATCGTTGGAACATTTTACAGAGCACCGTCACCGGATGCCGATTCTTATGTTGAAGTTGGACAAACAATTCAAAAAGGGACAGTCCTTTGTATAATCGAAGCAATGAAGTTGATGAATGAAATTGAATCGGATGTTTCCGGACGTATCGTCCAGATAAAAATAGATAATGCTCAACCGGTTGAATACAACCAGGTACTATTTTTGATTGAACCGGTTTAATGTTCCTACCAAATAATAACTCAATAATCTGAGGTCAATATTGTTTAGCAAGGTACTAATAGCGAATCGCGGTGAAATTGCACTTCGAGTTATTCGTGTGTGCAGAGAATTGGGAATTAAAACAGTTGCAGTATATTCTGAAGCCGACAGGTATTCATTGCATGTAAAGTTTGCCGATGAAGCTGTCTGTATAGGACCCGCATCAAGCAAAGAAAGCTATCTGAATATTCCCCGGATAATTTCAGCCGCTGAAATAACGGGAGCAGAAGCAATCCATCCGGGTTACGGTTTTTTAGCCGAAAATGCAAATTTTGCTGAAATTTGTGGTTCTTCGGGAATTAAGTTCATTGGACCTTCACCTGACGCAATTCATTCGATGGGGAATAAATCGCTCGCAAAAGAAACAATGCAGAAAGCGGGAGTTCCGATTATTCCGGGAAGCGACGGAATAATTCAAGATGTGAGAGTAGCTTTTGAACTCGCCAATTCTATAGGTTTTCCCGTAATCTTAAAAGCCGTTGCCGGCGGCGGCGGCAAGGGAATGAGAATTGTCCGTGAACCGGGCGACTTTGAAAAAAATTTTTTGATGGCTTCGACCGAAGCAGAAGCTGCATTCGGAGATGCCGGCGTTTATTTAGAAAAATTTATCGAAGAACCACATCATATTGAATTACAAGTTTTTGGTGATCAGCACGGGAATGCGATTCATCTTAACGAAAGAGATTGCTCAATCCAGAGAAGATATCAAAAACTCGTCGAAGAATCGCCCTCTCCTTTTATCGATAATGAGTTAAGAAAAACCATGGGTGAAGCTGCTATACTTGGAGCAAAAAGTGTTAATTATGAAGGAGCAGGAACGATAGAATTTTTAGTCGATAAGAACAAGAAGTTTTATTTTATGGAAATGAATACGAGAATTCAGGTTGAGCATCCTGTTACTGAGGAGATCACCGGAAGGGATTTGATCAAATTGCAGATAAGAATTGCCGCCGGCGATAAATTGGATATTAAATCCATAAAACCTTCAGGACATGCTATTGAATGCCGTATCAATGCTGAAGATCCACACCATAATTTCCGACCTTCACCAGGTGAGATTACGGGCTTTCATTTACCGGGAGGTTTCGGCGTAAGAGTCGACACTCATTGCTATGCAGGTTATAAAATACCTCCGAATTACGATTCGTTAATTGCAAAACTTATCGTATACGGATCGACGCGTGAAAGTGCAATTCAGAAAATGGCAGGCGCTCTCGATGAATTTACAATTGAAGGTGTGCACACAACGATACCTTTTCATAAACAAGTTATGAAAAATGATTTGTTTAAGGCAGGTACATTCGACACTTCATTTTTAGAAAAAAACCAATTGTTAGAAGATAAATAATAAAAGGACGAATATGAATTTCCCTGATAATTTAAAATACACAAAAGATCATGAATGGATACTCGTTGAAGGTGATAAAGGAACAATAGGTATTACCGACTATGCCCAGAGCGAATTGGGAGATGTTGTTTTTGTTGAGTTACCGAATGTCGGACAGGAATATAAAAGCGGTGATGGTTTCGGTACAATCGAGGCGGTTAAAGCAGTGTCTGATTTATTAGCTCCTGTAACGGGTGTTGTAGCAGAAGTGAATACAGCTTTAAGCGCACAACCTGAACTTGTAAACAGCGAGCCTTACTCAGGTGGATGGATGATAAAAGTAAAAATCACGAACATCGCAGATGTTAATGATTTACTAGGTGTTGCCGAATACAAATCTTTAATAGGGAAGTAACTTAACCTATGGCATACATACCCAACACAAATGCCGATCGGGAAGAAATGTTAAAAGCGATTGGCGTTTCAAGTTTTGAAGAACTCCTTAAAAACATTCCTCAGGAACTTCGTCTTCGTGAAAACATTAATATCCCCGCACGCCTATCTGAATTCGAAGTCTTTAATGAGATTAAGAAACTAGAAAACAATAATAAACCAACTTCAGGACAAATATCTTTCCTTGGGGGTGGTTCGTACGATCATTATATACCTTCAGCGATTGCATCAATTACAGGCAGATCGGAATTCTACACAGCTTATACTCCGTACCAAGCTGAGGTAAGCCAGGGAACATTGCAAGCAATTTTTGAGTATCAGACTATGGTATGTCGGCTGACAGGCATGGACATCGCTAATGCATCGATGTACGACGGTGGATCAGCCCTCGCTGAGGCAGCTCTTCTTGCTACAGATTTTACAGGCAGGAACGAGATAATTATTGCCGGAAAAATTCATCCGGATTATTTAAATATTATTCGTACATATTGTGAAGGTCAGGATATTATTATCACTGAAGTTACATCAAGCCGTGGAGCTATCATTCCTGAGAAATTGAAATCATCCGTTTCGGAAAAAACAGCTGCAGTAATAATACAACATCCGAATTTTTATGGATGTCTTGAAGATGCAGATGAAGTCGGAAAGATCGCAAAATCAGCCGGTGCATTATTCATAGTTACGGTTGATCCGATATCACTAGGAATTTTAGCCCCGCCAAATGATTTCGGAGCTGATATCGTGATCGCGGAAGGACAAGTTTTTGGAGTGCCGCAAAGTTTTGGTGGACCCTACCTCGGTATTTTTGCCGCTAAGGAATATTTATTGAGAAAAATTCCGGGCAGGATTTCGGGGATTACAGTTGATGCCGACGGTGAACGCGGTTTTGTATTAACAGTACAAACACGTGAACAACATATTAGACGTGACAAAGCCACATCGAACATATGCACTAATCAAGCGCTTGTAATGCTTACTGCAACTGTCTATTTATCTCTGCTGGGGAAACAAGGATTACACGAAGTTGCAAATTTATGTTTGCAAAAATCTCACTATCTTGCGGACAAGCTTTCCGGAATAGATGGAGTTCATCTGAAATTTAATTGTGCATATTTCCGTGAATTTGTTATTGAAACTCCGAAACCGTCACACCAAGTTTTAAAATATATGAGTGATAAAGGTATTTTAGCCGGTATTCCACTTTCTAAATTTGATCCGAAAGATAACGGAATTCTTGTTGCAGTTACCGAAAAGCGGACAAAAGCTGAAATGGATTTATTTGTTGAGGAACTTCGAAAATTTCTGAAATAAACTTGTTATTATTTTAATTTGAAGCCGGTTTTTCTTTTAAACCGGCTTTTGTTTTTTATACCTGTTTGATTATATTCAATTACTGCCTCCCGGCAAAATTTTCATTAGGTTAAGAGAAAAATATTTGTGATTAATATTCCAAAAATACTATCAGGAGGTGCAAATGTTCTCTCAAGTTTTAAGTAGCGCAACTTATGGTATAAATGCTCACATTGTTCAGGTTGAAACCAATATTGAAAAAGCAATTCACAGTTTTATAGTTGTGGGTTTACCCGATAACGCTGTAAAAGAAAGCCGTGAACGGGTAACGGCTGCAATAAAAAATTCAGGCATCCCCTTTCCAAATCTGAAAATCACTATTAATCTTGCCCCGGCGGATATAAAAAAAGAAGGCTCATCTTACGATCTTCCTATCGCTGTTGGAATTCTGGCGGCTTCAGATAAGGTGATTATCGATTTGTTAAAAGATTTTGTGATTCTTGGAGAACTTGCCCTCGACGGATCCTTACGTCCGATTCACGGAGTTTTACCGATAGCTGTGGATATTAAAAAGAACAATCTAAAAGGAATTATTCTACCTAAAGAAAATGCCAAAGAAGCTGCAATGGTCGAAGGGATTGAGGTTTTTCCGATGTCATCGCTTTCAGAGACTATTGATTTTTTAAATGGTGAATATAAATTATTGAAACCATTTCATGTTGATCTGAATGAAGTATTTGCACAAGAGCGGCAATACCCGACGGATTTTTCTGATGTGAAAGGACAAGAAAATGTTAAACGTGCATTAGAAGTTGCTGCTGCGGGAGCTCATAACATTATTATGATTGGTCCACCCGGATCGGGAAAGACGATGCTAGCAAAACGTCTTCCTACAATATTACCTCCTATGACTTTTGAAGAGGCGATTGAAACTACTAAAATTCACTCTGTTGCGGGTGTCCTTGCTCCGAATTCTGCATTAGTTGCGACTCGACCATACCGTTCTCCTCATCATACTATATCCGACAGTGCGCTTGTCGGAGGCGGAACTATTCCCCGCCCCGGCGAAATTTCGCTTGCCCACCACGGAATTTTATTTCTTGACGAACTCCCGGAATTTGCCCGAAATGTTTTGGAAGTTTTGCGCCAACCGTTAGAGGATGGACGTATAACAGTCAGTAGATCGAAAATGACTCTGGAATTTCCAGCAAATTTTATGCTTGTATGTGCTATGAATCCTTGTCCTTGTGGATTTTACACTGACCCGGCAAAAGAATGCACCTGTACTTCAATGCAAATACAAAAATATATGGCTAAGATTTCCGGACCGTTACTCGACAGGATCGATTTACATATAGAAGTTCCTGCTGTTAAATACAAGGAGCTATCGAGTAAAAACTCTAGTGAACTTTCACAAAATATACGAGAAAGAGTTACAAGTGCCAGGCAAATTCAAATGTTGCGCTTTAAAGTAAATACAGGAATCTTTACAAATGCTGATATGCAATCGAAAGAAATAAAACTATTTTGCCAGATTGATTCAGCAGGTGAAGAATTATTAAAAATGGCAATAACAAAATTAGGATTATCTGCCCGGGCATATGATCGTATTTTAAAAGTGTCACGCACGATCGCTGACCTTGCAGGTTCGAATAATATAAAGCCCGAGCATATCAGTGAAGCTATCCAATATCGAACGCTTGACAGAAATTTGTGGATTTGAATTATTTATTTTGCACCGATATTTGATCAACGGCATTCTCAACCATTAACCCTGATGACTTTCGCATGTTGTTCCGTTTGTTCCATTTTCCTATATTGATTTAAATAATATTTTAAAATAATATTCATGTTGACCATGTATAAAAACCTATCCCATATCGGAATTGCTGTAAGTAATTTGTCAAAATCTCTTGAAATATTTCAAAATCTTTTTGATGCAGAACCATCGAAAATGGAACATGTTGAAGAACAAAAGGTCAATCTATCATTTTTCGAAGTTGGAGGGATGCACATTGAATTGTTGGAAGCATCTGCACCGGATTCTCCGATTTCAAAATTTATTGAAAAACGGGGTGAAGGAATTCATCACCTGTCGTTTTACGTCGATGATATTGAGTTTGAATTAATCCGTTTAAAGAACAAAGGCGTTCACTTAATCGACGAAAAAGCTCGAATAGGTGCAGGAGGAAACCTGATTGCTTTCATACACCCCCGATCGACTAATGGGGTTTTAATCGAACTGACACAACGGCAAAAGTAAGGTATGTCGGAAGTATTATCTAATAAATTAAAAAACCTACCACGAAAACCCGGCGTGTATCAATTTAAAAATTCCGAAGGCAAAATAATTTATATCGGGAAAGCTAAAATTTTAAGAAACCGCGTCAGACAATATTTTCTAAATTCCCGTTCAATTGATCCTAAAACAGAAAAATTGGTTGCAAAAATTGTTGACGTTGATATAATCGTGACCGACTCTGAAGTTGAAGCCCTTATACTTGAGGCGACGTTGATTAAAAAAAATAAACCCAAGTATAATATTTTCTTGAGAGACGATAAAAGTTTTCCTTACATTGTGATCACGAAAGAACCATATCCGCGTGTATTTGTAACAAGAAGGATTATACACGACGGTTCGAAATATATCGGTCCATTCACCGACGTAAAAAACATGCGTGGTTCATTGAAACTGGTCCGGGATATCTTTAAGGTCCGATCATGCAATTACCACATATCAGATGAATCAATCAGAAAGAAAAAAATTAGAGTGTGCCTTGATTATCATATAAAAAAGTGCGACGGTCCTTGTGAGGGGCTTGTTCCCGAAAAAGATTATAATGTGATGATTAAAGAGGTCGAAAGAGTTTTAAGAGGTAAAACAACAAGCTTGATAAATGATCTCCAAACGGAAATGGAAATCAAAGCGGATGAATATAAGTTTGAAGAAGCCGCCGAAATAAGAGATAAAATTAGAGGTTTACAAAATTATAGCGAACGCCAGAAAATTGTTGATGTTGAGATGGTCGACCGCGATATTTTTTCGGTTGCCGTCGAAGAGGACGATGCTTGTGGTGTTGTTTTCAAGATTCGAGACGGAAAAATCATAAGAAAGCAGCATTATTATATCACATCTGTCGACGGGAAAAATGAAAAAGATATAGTGAACACGTTAGTAGATAGATATTACCTTGAAGCTGATTACTTCCCAATGGAAATATTTCTTCCTTGCGAGATTGAAGATCGGATAACGGTTGAAAAATGGTTGAGATCAAAACGGAGTGGGGGTGTGGAGATAATTATTCCTAAAATCGGAGAGAAGGCAAAGTTGATGGGAATGTGCAAGGCAAATGCAAAATATTTATTAGATGATTTGAAAATTCAAAAATTAAAAAGAGGTGAGAGGACTCCGAAAATTCTGGATTTATTACAAAAAGACTTACTTTTGCCAAGACTTCCCAAGCGGATTGAGTGCTTTGATATATCAAATATTCAGGGAGCGGACTGCGCAGCCTCATTGGTTGTTTTTGTAGATGGAAAACCAAGAAAAACGGATTATAGAAAATTTAAAATAAAATCAGTTTCAGGTTCCGATGATTTTGCAAGTATGAGAGAAGTAATAAAACGACATTATACGAAAATTATCGAAGAAGGAAAATCGTTGCCCGATTTGATAATGGTAGATGGTGGAAAAGGGCAATTATCAAGTGCGATGGAAGTAATAAAGAACCTCGAAATAAAGAATTCACATTCAGACATTGGGAAAATTCCTCTAATTGGGCTTGCAAAAAGGCTTGAGGAGATTTATTTTCCGAAAATCAGCGAGCCGCTATCAATTTCAAAAACATCATCAAGTCTAAAACTATTGCAGCGTATTAGGGACGAAGCCCATAGGTTTGCGATAGAATATCACCGAAAACTTGTAAAAAAACGGACGCTACAAACGGAACTTGATTTGATTGACGGTGTAGGAAAAAAGAAGGCGAAGGAATTACTCGATGTATTCGGTTCTGTTCAAGGAGTAAAATTTGCTACGAGAGAACAACTGACTGAAATAGTCGGCGAAAAACTTGCTGATAAAATATATAATTATTTTTCAGTGTAAAATGTAACTTTTAAGAGTTATTTCAGTAAGAAACTATAACAATCAACAAAGCAAGGAATATTCAATGAAAATTTTAAAATTATTTATTTTGGTTTTTACTATCAGTTTAACGCTTCATTCACAAAATTCTATTTCACCTTACCATTCGCAGAATTCATTTTTATTCACTTCCCCCGGAGCATTTAAATTCGGGCTTAACGGTTATGATAATCCGGCTTTATTATCCTATCTCCATCAACCTGATCTGATGTTATACTGGTCAGATGAAGCGGGTAGATGGAATGATTTCAATCGCTGGGGTTTGTTTGCTGGGGTACCGAACATGGGATTCGGGATGATTCAGCAAAAGATTGGAGGGAATTCAGTCGCGGATTATAGATTTTCTTTTGCAACCGGCAATAAAGATTTGAGCTTTGGTTTTGCTTATGGTTGGTCATCGGGTGATGTTAACGCTTTTAATAGAAAAAGTTTAGTAACAGTAGGTACATTGACCAGGCCCAATCCTTATGTATCGATCGGATTGATAGGCACTCAGGCAATTAATTCAAATCATCAAGAAGGAGTAATTGATGTGGCAGGGAGACCATTCGGCGATGAAAGGGTTACCCTGTTTGTTGATTATGCAATTCAAAATAAACAGAACATAAAAAATGGTTTATGGAGTACCGGTGTCGCCATTGAACCGATACCTGGAATCCGTTTAACTGGAAGATACTTCGATAATAATATGTTTACAGTCGGCTTCCAATTCAGCTTAGGACGGATCGGAATCAGTACACAGTCGCATTTTGATAAAAATCGAAAGTACAGCTACAACGACTATGGACTCCGTGTCGGGGCATACGACAGAACCGTAGTTGGAACAAGCATATTGGCGAAAAAGAAATATGCAGAGTTTGATATGAATGGGCGTCTGAAATATCAGCGATTTAAATTGTTTGACAAGTCGAATACTCTGGTAAAAGTACTGGAACAGATTGATGCGGCAAAAGATGACCAGAGCATTACCGGAATTGCAATTAATACTTCGGGTATGGTTATCGGTCGTGAATTACTTTGGGAAGTTAGAGAAAAATTAAAAAAATTTAAGTCAACGGGTAAAAAAGTAGTAATATTTATCGACAATCTCGGAATCGACGGGTATCATTTTGCAACGATAGCAGATAAAATTGTAATGGATCCACTTGGAATTCTGGCATTGCCCGGATACATGATGGGCAGAACTTATGTAAAGGGAACACTCGAAAAATTAGGTATTGGTTTTGACGAGTGGAGATTCTTTGATTACAAATCGGCTTTGGAGTCATTTTCACGAGATAAAATGTCGGATGCTGATCGGGAGCAAAGACAAAAGCTAATTGACGATACTTACAAACTAACAAAATCGGAAATAATTGAAGGAAGAAATTTTACTGACGACAAATTTGAACAAATAATTAATGAGAAAGTAATTTTTTTGGCTGAAGAAGCACAAAAAGAGGGCTTAGTCGATTCGTTAGGAAGGTGGGACAATGCAAAAGATATATTAAAATCTTTCAGTGGGGAAGATGTCAGAATTGTGAAAAGTAATTCGCTGGCAAATTTTAATTTACCAAAAGATAATTATTGGGGTGAACGCCCTAAGATTGCAGTAATATATGCTTTAGGCGCATGTGCTATGGACGAGGGAATTACAGCCCGTAAACTAATCAAAGATGTTCAGGCGGCTGCAAAAAATCCGAAAATCAAGGCAGTAATTTTACGTGTTGATTCACCGGGGGGTGACGCTATGGCTTCGGATTATATCGCTGAGGCGATTAAAAAATGTAGGGAAAAGAAACCTGTAATAGTCAGCCAAGGAGCGGTTGCAGCATCGGGAGGATATTGGTTATCGATGTATGGCGATACGATTGTCGCTGCACCAAACACGATTACCGGGTCGATTGGTGTAATCGGAGGTTGGTATTATAATAAAGGTTTAATGGATACACTTGGTTTCTCAACTGATCTCGTTAAAGTCGGAAAATATGCTGATCTGGGATTTGGTGCAACCATTCCATTAATTGGTATCAGTCTTCCGAACAGGAAATTGACATTGGAAGAACGTGAGAAAGTTGAAAATTTAATAAGAAGTGCTTATAAAGGATTTATCGTGAAAGTCGCATCAGGCAGAGATATGAAAACAGAAGATATAGAAAAAGTTGCTCAAGGAAGAGTATGGTCGGGATATGATGGAAAAAAACTCGGACTTATTGATGAATTGGGCGGACTTGAAACAGCTATAGAAATTGCCAAAGTAAAAGCCGGAATACCGCTAAATCAGGTTGTAAGTCTAGTCGAATATCCTGAACAAGCCCTCATCGATATCGGATTTCTGCAGCCAAAATTATTTGGTGTTAATATTAATGAAGATCCGTATATAGAACAGTTGAAATATCGTATCAAAAATAATGGTAAGCCGATGCCAATGCTTCCATTGGATTATCTTGAAGTAATAGAATACTAAATGTCTCAAAAAGAAAAGGTCCCGTTGTTGATATCCGAAACGGGACCTTTTTATTTTACAGGTGTTAAAAAATATTATCTTCTGCGCATCATCCGGGTCCTGTTCTCTTCCTGAATATTTTCATATTTTTTAAATTGTTCTTTGGTTAAAACTTTTTTCATTTCTTTATTCTGATCTTCTTTTATGGATTGAATGGACGACATCATTTCGCCTCTATCAGTGGAATTGTTCCGCAGTTCTTCGATTTTGTTTGCATATTTTAAAGCAATCTCACGTACTAAAGAAATTTGTTTTTCGGTCAGTAGTAATTCAGTTTTAAGTTGTTCAACAAGACTACTTGTCCGTTCCTTGGCTGATGGAAATTTTCTATCTGATTGACTGAATGAAAGGTTTGTTAGAAGAGTGAGGAGTAACAGTATTAATGTTCCTAATTTTAGTTTATTATTCATAATTAGTCCTTTATTGATTTTGAAAATATTTCGACAAGTTTAGTGTAAAAAAGTTTAAGAACTATTGTGTTATTCTAAGTATATAGATAAATAAAACCTGAAAAATTTCAAAAATATGAAAATTGTTCAATATCCCTATAAAAAATGTCAAATTCCTTGAAAATTCTTGCTTTTTTTGTATTTAGTTTGTAATTTTTAGCAGTAAGTAACAATTTTTCAAATCAAAAATAAGGAGAATCGTCATGGCTCATGAAAATAATTCAACTAAAGGATTCATATCAGGATTTTTAACAGGAAGTCTTGTCGGCGCGATTGTCGCTTTATTGTATGCCCCCAAAGCAGGCAAAGAACTCAGGTCAGATATTAAACAAAAAGCCAGCGATTTAAAAGTTGATGCTGAAGAATATTTAAAAATCGCAAAACAAAAAGCAATTGAAATAGTAAATGAAGGAAAAAAACAATCTGAAATTCTTATAACAGATGCGAGAAAAAAAGCAGAAGGAATTTTAGGTGATGCGGAAAAATTAGTTTCTCAGGTTCGTGACAGAACTATTGAAGAAGGGAAAAAAGTAAAAGACGCTGTTCAAGCAGGTGTTGAAGCTTATAAGAAAGAAAAATCCTCATAATAAGTAAATTTCAAAAAAATAAAGAGAGGGCGTTAATGTGGAAACTTTACTGATAATAGTGAAGATAGTCGCTTTTTTGTCGGTGGCGATATTGGCTATGTTTCTAATAAATTATATCAACAAAATTGTTCAATCACTTCAGAGCATACAAAAAGACGTTAATATAATCACACAAAGAGCAGTTCCGATTTTTGAAAACCTTGAAGTAACTACAAAGCGAATTAATAATCTAACTGAAAATATCGAAAATCAAATAGACGGTGTAATTTATTCGATAAATTCAATTAAAAAAATTGCCGACGACTTTGTAGAATTTGAACAAAAAATTCAACGCAGAATTGAAGAACCTGTCCTTGATACCGTAGGTTTTGTTAGCGCGATAATTAAAGGATTTAAAACATTTTTTACCCGTCTTCGGGAATAATTATTTTCCCTGTAAATACTGCATACACAACTATTCATTTTGAATAATTTTTTTTTAAATAATTAATAAAGGAGAGACTGTTTTTTTATATGAAGGAATTTACATCAGAACACATTAGAAATATTGCATTCATCGGACATGGAAATTCAGGTAAGACTTCGTTTGCTGAATCGTTATTGTACATAACCGGTGTTATCAACCGACTCGGTAAAATTGAAGATTCAAATACTGTGTCAGATTTTCAACCGGATGAAATAGAGAGAAAAATTTCTATCAGCACTTCGCTGATGCATTGTGAATGGAAAGGAAGTAAACTTAACATCCTGGATACTCCGGGTTATTCCGATTTTACAGGTGAAGTAAAAAGTGGATTGCGGGTTGCAGATACAGCTTTCATATTCATAAAAGCAGTTGAAGGAATTGAAGTCGGGGCAGAAACTGCATGGCATTATAGTCAAGAAACTCAAAACGCTGTTGTTTTTATTATTAATAAATTAGACAATGAAAATGCAGATTTCGAAAAGGCGGTTCAATCTGTTATTGATCAATTCGGACACGAAGTAATTCCGATTCAGTTCCCGGTAAAACAAGGAGTGGGATTCGAAGAAATAGTCGATGTTCTCCGGATGAAGGTGCTGAAGTATAAACGTGATGAAAAAGGAAAATATACTGAATCCGAAATTCCTGAAGAATTAAAAGGAAAAGCTGAAGAATTACGACAAAAACTGATTGAGCAGGTTGCTGAATCGGATGAATTACTGCTGAATAATTTCTTTGAAAACGGGATGCTTACAGAGCAGGAATTAATTAACGGATGTAAAATTGCATTAAAAAACCGTAAAATATTCCCGATATTATGTTCATCGGGAACGCATTTAATCGGACTTAATTCAATTCTCGATTTTATAGTTGATTATTGTCCGTCTCCATTGGAAGTTGCGAATGCGGTTGGCTCTTTACAAGGTAAGACTGATCAAGTCGAGGTTAAACCTGATCAAAACGGACCACCTGTTATGTTTATTTTTAAAACTCTTTCTGAATCTCATCTTGGGGAGTTATCTTATTTTAAAGTATATTCCGGAGTTGTATCACCCGGATTGGATATGGTTAATCAATCGAATTCAAAACCGGAACGATTAAGTCAGATATATGTTTTAAACGGAAGAGAAAGAAAGGAAATTTCAAAATTATATCCCGGCGATATAGGCGCTGCTGTAAAACTTAAAGATAGTCATACGAATGATACATTGAGTTCTAAAGCATTTTCTGTTGTTCTTCCAAAGATTAAAGTACCCGAAGCAGTAATTAGTATGGCAAGCTTACCAAAATCCAAAGGGGATGAAGATAAAATTGCTCATGGATTGCATACTCTTCACGCTGAAGATTTAAGTTTTAATTTCAAAGTTGATCCGGAGCTGAGGCAGACTGTATTGAGTGGTCAAGGAGAGTTACATCTAACGATTATGACAAAAAGATTGAAATCAAGGTTTGGAGTCGAAATTGATTTGGTAGAACCGAGAGTTCCTTATCGTGAGACAATCAAAGGTGTATGCAAGGAGATTGAATATAAACATAAAAAGCAGAGTGGTGGTAGAGGACAATTCGGTCATATTCTCCTAAAGATTGAACCCAAACCCCGAGGCGAAGGTTTTGAATTTGAAGACGCTATCGTTGGCGGTGTGGTTCCGGGCAGATTTATTCCTGCCGTCGAAAAAGGTATTATCGAAGCGATGGAAGGGGGAATTATTGCCGGTTGTAAAGTGGTCGATCTAAAAGTTACATTGTTTGACGGATCATATCACACGGTTGATTCCGATGAGCACTCATTCAAGATTGCCGGTCGAATGGCTTTGAAAAAAGGTTTTAAAGAAGCTAAACCCATAATACTCGAACCGATTTATGAGGTTGAAGTCACTGTTCCGGAGGATTTTATGGGCGATGTTATGGGTGACATTTCGGGTCGAAGGGGAAAAATTTTAGGCATGGAGTCAGCAGGAAAGAATCAGGTAATAAGAGCCTTGATTCCGCTGAAGGAACTGTACAGATATTCAACAAACCTCCGTTCAATGACTCAAGGAAGAGGTATTCATAAACAAAAATTCTCTAATTATGAAGAAGTTCCCAGAGAAGTCTTTGATAAAATCATTGCGGAATACGAAAAAAGTAAAACTGAAGACGAAGAATAAACCTACTATGCAAAGGATGCATTCTCCATGGAGGTCAAAATATATTGCATCATTTTCGGAACCACAATCCGGAGAATGCATCTTTTGTAAAGCTTATAACGAAAAACAGGATGACGCTAATCTAATAGTAGCAAGGGGTAAATTTTGCTTTGTTATAATGAATATATATCCATATAATAGCGGTCATTTGATGGTTGTTCCAAACCGTCATACAAATGATTTAATCAATCTTACTGACGACGAATCGCTAGAGGTTATGAGCTTTCTGAAACTTCTATCTTATGCTCTTTCTAAAATTATGAATCCTGATGGTTTTAATATTGGTTCGAATATAGGCAGAAGCGCCGGTGCAGGGATCGATCATCATATTCACTTTCACATAGTTCCCCGTTGGATGGGGGATACTAATTTTATGCCTATAATTTCAGATACAAAAGTTATCTCTGAGGATATAAAAGATACACACCGAAAACTGAAAAATATTTTATCTTCTGCTGTTAAATAATTTATTTAAAATGGTTAACTGCAAAACCTTTCGTTTCTGATGATGAATAATGGTTAAGAAAAATAAAAAATTTAATGCACTTATCTGCGGCAAAAAGGATTTTGTTTCAGAGGTTAGAAAATATTTTGTCGATACAGACCCGGTTCATATACAGTTTGTTTCATCTCCTCAATTTATGCCTGGACGAGCATTGTTCACAAAACCGGATATAGTTGTTCTGGATGCAACTGTTGATAACAAACAGTTAAGGAATTCAATCTATTATTTCATTGAATCTGAACAAGGAATTCCTGTGTATGCTCTGTCAAGATTAAAAGAGCTCCGATCAGCAGTCGAATTAATTAAAATGGGATTGAGTGAATATTTCGTATTCCCGGATGAGGAAGATAAAATTAAAACCTGCTTTGAAAAAGAAGTCAAGGAATGGAATTTAAAGAATCAGAGGGAAGAACTTACAAAGATCAGGGAAAAATTGTATGATTTTTCGCAGATAATCGGAGAAACCGAAGAAATTAAAGAATTATTGCGGCGCGCAAAAAAAAATATCGAAAGTAATACTAAAACGGTATTAATTACAGGAGAGACCGGCACGGGAAAAGAATTGCTTGCCCGCGCAGTCCATTACAACAGTATTCAAAGTTCTCATCCTTTTGTTGATATCGGTTGTTCTACAATTCCTGAAAATTTATTGGAGAGTGAATTGTTCGGACATGAGAGAGGAGCTTTCACCGATGCAAAAGACCGAAAACTCGGTTTATTTGAGCTTGCAGGAGAAGGGACAATATTTCTGGACGAGATAGGCGATATTGCCGGTACAGTACAATCAAAGCTTTTGAAAGTTATTGAAAGCAGAGTTTTAAGGAGAATTGGCGGAACACGGGATATCCCGGTCAGAGCCAAAATTATAGCCGCTACAAGTATTGATCTCAAAAAAAAAGTTTCTTCGGGTGAATTCAGGCGGGATTTATATCATCGGTTAAAAATACTTCCACTTGAATTACCTCCACTAAGGCGCAGAAGAAACGACATTCCATCTCTGGTCGATTTTTTTATACAGCAATATAACGAATTGTACAGCAAAAATATTAAAGGGATTTCCCCGAAAGCAACAAAATATTTGATGGAAAAAGAATGGGAAGGGAATGTAAGGGAATTAAAACATGCAGTCGAAAGAGCTGTATTAATGTGCGAGGATAAATTTTTAAATATAGACGATTTTGAAATTGAGGGACATAGACCTGATAAAATTGACAAAATTGACTCAAAAACGTTTAAAAAACTTTCCGGAGAAATATCATGCCTGATTTCACTACAGGATACATCTTTGGATAAAATTCAAAAAGAAATTTTGAAACTTGTTTTAGAGTCTGTTGATGGAAATAAATCAAAAGCGGCATCGATACTTAAAATATCGAGGCCCCGCCTGTTACGTATGCTAAACTAAGTGTAACAAAACGATACACAGCTATTGCGATACATCTAATCCTGTAACATTATGTTACAATTGTAAGTATTTGAAACCGAATTTATTATACCTCCTTTAACTCTTTTATTTAAAATGCATCATAAACCACTCCATTATCATAATCCATAAATAATATTCACATAACTGAAGTACTGGCATATTACTTGTAATTATTATTCTTAAAAAACAATAATTTTTACCAGGAGTAATGAAATGAATGTAAATACGGAAGCAAAAATATTAATCGTAGATGATTCCCAGCATGTACACACATTATTAAAGTTAATATTGAAAAAAGAAGGAGTCACTTCAATTTCTTCGGCGATGAACGGGATAGACGGTATAAAAATGGCTGAAGATTTGAGACCTGACTTAATATTTTTAGATAACGTAATGCCTAAAATGAGCGGGTTGGAAGTTCTTGCAGGGATAAAAAATGCGACAATTTCTGCAAAAATAGTTATGCTCAGTTCGGTTATATCTGAAAGCGGTGTAAAAAGAGCAAAGGAACTCGGCGCTGATTATTATATAATTAAACCGTTTACTCCCGAAAAAATAAAACAAGTAGTACATAAATTTTTATCTGTTGAAGTTTCTGAATTAGAAAACAAATAAGGAATTTCTCATGACATGCAAAAATTGCAACCAACATGACAATTATGGGAGAAAATATTGTCGTGAATGCGGTACCAAACTTGGATTTAACTGTAACAAATGCGGTTTTCCAAATGATTTGAGTGATAAATATTGCGGACAGTGTGGAATCTTCTTGCGTGAAGAGAAAAAAGTTCAATCGGTCACTAATACGGAAACTCAGCCCGAAAAACAAGTAAAAATAATTCCACGATATCGTAGTTATGAATTATCGGATATGATAGAAAAATCGTTGAAGTTAAAAACTATAGTGGAAGAACCGCAGAATACACTGTTTGAACAGGATGATATTGATAAATTATTCGAAACTTAAAAACTTGCATATTTAATAAAAATGGTAAAGGAAGATCAAGTACTAACTGAAACTATTCTTGCGCAGGGACTTTTAGATGAAGCCTCTTTTAATCGTATCAAAATTAAAATTAAAGAGCTATATATATCTAAAGGAATATCCGAAACGTTGGTGAACTACGGGAAGGTTGAGGAAAATGCTCTCGCAAAATTGATAAGTGATTTGTATGACGTTCCTGTGATGAGAATTGCAGATGAAGTCAAAAATGGTCCAAAAGAAATTCTTCCTGAGTCGATTATATATAAATACCGAATTCTTCCTGTTTTTCTTTTTGGGAATGAATTAACAGTTGCTTTCATTGATCCTCCCTATAAATCAGTCTTAGAATTGTTGAAAAAAGAAACGGGCTACATGATAATTCCTGTTGTAACTTCGGTTAGTGATTTTCAGCAAGCACTAAAATTTCAAAAAGCCGGGTACGATGAATTAAGCAGAATTGCACATCAGATCAAGATAGAGGACTTGGATTTAGACAAAGGGGGCGATAAAGTTCTTTCTCAGATGGAATTTTACGGGAAATCGCCGCCGATGCGTAAATATGTTGACGAAATATTTTTACGTGCAATAAAAATGGGGGCAAGTGATATACATTTTGAACCCACGGACGATGAATTCAGAATCAGAGTTAGGATTGACGGTATTTTACGAAAATTAATGAGCCTTCCTAAAAAAATGCATATGCCTGTAGTAGCTGTTATTAAGATTCACGCAAACATGGATTTATTTGAACGGCGGGCCCCTCAGGATGGTCGCCTTGGACTTACCATTGCAAATGCAAGCTTCGACCTCCGGATAAACACTATTCCTACAATTTCCGGTGAAAAAATAGTTTGTAGAATACTCCGTAAGTCGACTATATTAATGAAATTAGAAGAAATCGGATTTCAGGATTCCAACCTGGAAATATTTAGGTCTCTTTTATTATCACCAAACGGATTGATTTTAGTTACCGGACCAACCGGCAGTGGAAAAAGTACAACACTTTATTCTGCGATGAACGAAATAAAATCGATGGAAAAAAATATCATAACTATTGAAAATCCGGTGGAATACAGTGTCGATCTGATAAATCAGGTTCAGGTGGACACCGACAGGAATTTGGATTTCGCCACTGCTTTGAGGGCGATATTACGACAAGATCCGAATATAATTCTTGTCGGTGAAATAAGGGACAGCGAAACCGGTGTGATTGCTACCGAAGCAGCTTTGACAGGTCATCTGGTTTTAAGCACATTACATACTAATGACGCTGTTAGTACAGTCGTGCGTTTATTAAATCTGGGTATACCAAAATATTGGTTAGCGCCTGCACTAACAGGGATAGTAGCACAACGACTGGTTAAGAGAATCTGCACACATTGTAGAACTATATACAAACCTTCTGAAAAAATATTGATAGAAGCCGGATTAATTGATTTGCCGGGCGATATTAAATTTTACAAAGGTATCGGCTGCAATTATTGTCATGGAATGGGTTTTCGTGGGCGCGTGGCGATCCACGAGGTTTTCTTAATAACAGATGAAATCCGGGAATTGATATTCGAAGGAGCCAATACAATTAAATTACGCGAGGCTGCAATAAAAAATGGTTTCAAAGATATGAGGGTTGACGGAATAATAAAATCATTGGCCGGAATTACTTTCATAGATGAGGTAGTAAATGTAACTCGTCATTTTTAACTTTTAATAGTTTTTTTAAAAAATTATAAATGATGATTATGAGTATAAAATTTAAAGAAAATTTTACAAACACTGACCGGTTAAAGGGTACTATTAAAAAAATCGAGAATAATCCCGATTCTATAGTATTAAACATTTTCGATGCTTGTTCATTACCGGTTTTTATATCGGATAATAGCGGTGAACTGATTTATGCTAATGAAAATTATTTATTCGATTGGAATACAAAAGATACAAAAATCCTTGCCACTCACATCTTATCGGAGTTTCAAAAAAAACCTGTACTTGATATTTTCTTCAAAGATTATGAATCTTGTCAACTAATTTTTAATAAAGTCTATAATCAGGGTCCTGATCTGCATACAATCGCATCATATCAGGTGATTTCTTTTATGTATAAACATGATCAGTTATTATATTTTGTGAATTTTGTGCAAAAGGAAACCAATATTAATTTCCATCGCCAAACAAAAGATACCTTTATTAAATTCTTGATTTTACAAAATCATATTACACCAGTTGAAGATTATTGCAATGAATCTTTAGTTCGATTAAAATCATTGATATCATTTCAATTTTCTTTAGTCTATCTTTATGTGCCAGGGTCAAATGAATACGTACTGGCTTCACAGATTGGTTTAGCGCCCGAAATTATTTCACAAATCCAAACCATAGACAAAACTGATCCGTCATTTTCAATCTTTTCCGGAATAATTGATTACGGAGAAAACGAATTTACTAACGACATTAAGGGATATCCACTGAGTGAATTTTTGAAACATTATTGCAAATCTAAAATTAAATCTCAAATTACCGTCCCCTTAATTTACAAGAATGAAGTATTGGGCTTTGTGCTGATTTTGTCGGAAGATAATATTACTAATAACAGGTCTATTAATTTATTAATTACTGAATATTCTGCCCGATTTAGCAGCCGGCTTCACGAAAAACGGCTGACAAAATCATTAATCGAAAAAAATCTGGAATACGAACAAAAATATTCATTCATCGATAAGACTAACAAAATAAAATCAAATATTTTATTGAACCTGTGCAACGACATTCAAAAACCTATTAGCGATCTAATAATAAATTCATCCATACTTTTTTCCGGCGAATATTCCAAAACTGTCGAAGAAGAAAATATTATGAAAAACAATATAATCGATAATAGTCATTTCCTGCAGGCAGTTATCGACGATATTATTTTCCTGACAAAACTTGAATCCGGAATTATAGATATTGATTACTCCGAATCTTCTGTTGAAAATATATTGAATAAAACAATATTACACTTGGAACCATTGCTCGAATCTAATCAGTTGGTTTTTACTACAAACGTTACTATGAGCGACCAACAAATTATCGTTGATAGTAGAAAAATTGCTCAAATATTTCAAGGAATATTAGCCAATGCGATCCGCTTATCGGTTAAAAACCAAAATATTAAAATAGATATATCAGAGTCTGATAGTATTATGAAATTATTGGTTCAAACAAAAGTGGATCCGTATATCCTAAGTGAGATGGATAAGCTGTTCATTCCTTTTCATCGAATTAATAAGGATAATCCAGGAAGTGTAGGTATGGGGTTATATCTAGTCGATAAAATTACTGAATACCTCGGAGGGAAAATTATTCTTGGTAAAATCGATAATTATCTAGTTTACAAATTAGCATTACCAGTCGTTAATAAAAATATCGTTAATGATAAATTGAATAACTCTACTTATGATTGTGTGATATTGGGAAATGATTACTACTATAATAAATGGTTAAAACAATCTTTTGAAAAATCAAAAATTACTGCCCGGATCATAGATAAAAAAATATCAAATGATGAATATTTATATACTGAATATTATGATACAAAATTAATAATTCTAAATCTATTATCGGACGAAAATCAAATTTGGGAAGAATTGTCAAATATCAAATTCAGGATACCCAACAAGAATGTTCAGATGATAGTTATATCCGGAGACGATGTAAGGAGAAAAGCATATCAATATGGTGCCGTCGATTATTTTAACCGACCCGTAAATACAAACATGATTATTCAAAGGATTAACCAGCTGAAAAAATCAGCTTAAAAAATTACATTTAATCCTGCCAAAATATTTTATGTGTTAATATCCTGTTAATCTGCAGGAGGAGTTAACGTTTTTGGATGATTCGGAAAAAAAATAAGTTATTTTAAGAATGAAACTATAATAAAATATCTATGACCCGAAAAAAAAAGAGTAAAGAAAATTTCACTAATATGATTAAAAACATATATGGTGAGGAGAAAGCAAATCTTTTTATCGATAAACTTACATCAGAATTTATTATTCCGAAGCATAAATTACAAATTATTAAGCCCCTAAAAAAAAGTAATAGAAAAAAAGCTCAAAAGCTATCAGTTTCTGACGAAATATCAATGTTATTAATAACCGCGAAGAGTATATCGGAAAAGGAAATAGTCCAGCGTCTTTTAGACTCAGCCATCAATCTGGAAAAAGGATTTGGAAGTTCCTCAATTAGAGGGAAGATATTTTTTGAAAGCGGGCTTCTTTATTTGAAGTGGGGCGATACAAAAACCGCAAAATATTTTTTCACTCTAACGCTAAAATATTCCGGAGGGGAAAAATCTAACATCTTATCAAATTATTATCTTTCATTATTATATCTCCACGAGTCAAAAGCCGAGAAGGCAATTACATCATTAGGCAATATACTGAGTTATGAGTTAGGGACAGATTATTATGATATTATGGGAAATATTTATTTACTCTATGGGATAGGAAATTTATTTCAAAACAAAAAGGAAGAAGCTTTAGTGCATATAATCGACAGTTTAAAATATATTGAGAATTCAAGCAATCCCGGTTTGGCGGTATTGGCAAAATATTATTTATCACATATATTGCTAAACAATAAAAGAAATGAAGATTCTGTGAAAGTCCTTGATATTCCTGCTGAGTTAGCGGATTATAAAAAAGATGATTTTCTATATGGTCTTATACACTTCAATAAAGCACGCGCTTATTTTGCTCAAAAGGAATTTAATGTAGCATCCAAAATGTTAAATCGTGCATTAGAATCTTTTAAAAAAATAAAATTATACGAGGAACTTGCTCAATGCATTCTCCTTAAAAGCCAAATCTATTTCAGAATGAGAAATCCGAAACTGGCAAAAGAATATTTTCTCGCAGCGAAACAATATAGTCCACGGTTAAAACCCTCAATAAAACACATCAAACCTTCATTTCGCTATAAATATTTTCATTTGATTGAAAATATTTGACAAATCTTACCGAAGCTTATTACATTTAGCAATTAAATACGATTATTTATATATTTTACCAAAAAAAATGTATCAGGATAGTTATGAAAACTAAAATCATACTAATTGTTGCCATATTAATTATAATATCATTAGTTTTATACTTATTCATAATAAAAACCAATAGGGCTGATATGATACTGATAAATGGAAATATTTATACATTGGATAACACACAACCTTTGGCGGAAGCAATAGCTATTAAAAACGGGAAAATAGCTGCCGTTGGTAAAACAGACCTTGTGTTAGAAAAATATCAAAGCGAAAATGTTGTCGATTTAAAAGGCAAAACAGTTGTACCAGGGCTAATAGATGCTCACGCGCATATGTTTGGACTTGGACAAATGTTAAACTCTTTAATATTAGTCGGAATGAAATCGAGCGCTGAAATATCTCTGCTCGTTGGTGAAAAAGCGAAATCATTAAATAAGGGCGAATGGATTTATGGCAGAGGATGGGATCAAACTCTTTGGATTAACAAAAATTTTCCCGATAAATATATTCTGGATGAAGTCTCTCCCGATAATCCTGTTATTTTAGGGCGGATAGATGGACATGCTATTTGGGTGAATCAAAAAGCAATGGATATTGCAAAAATTGATAATACAACTCCGGATATTCAAGGGGGAGTTATCATCCGCAATTCAGACGGATTTCCAACAGGAATATTTATCGATAAGGCGGCTGAGTTAATCGAAAAATCAGTGCCAGCTCCTTCAGAGGATGAAATCGAAAATAGTATATTGCTCGCCGCAAAAGAATGTGTAAAATTCGGATTAACCGAGGTACACGATATGGGATTAAATTCTCAGATAATAAAAATTTATAAGAAACTTGCTCTGGAAAAAAAATTACCAATTCGGATTTACGGGGCAATCGAAGCACCTGGAGCGGCTTGGGATGCCGAAATTAAAAACAAACCTACATTAGGATTTGCTGATGATATGTTCAATTTACGTGCAGTTAAAATGTATGCCGATGGAGCATTGGGTTCACGAGGTGCTGCATTAGTAGAGAATTATTCCGACGATCCGGGAAACCGCGGTATCACAATTATGGCCGATGCAGATATGGAAATGATTTCCAAAGAAGCGATTCAAAAAGGTTATCAAGTGTGTATCCATGCAATCGGAGACAGGGCAAACCATATAGTTTTAAATTTATTCGAACGCCTAAATGCATCAACAGTTAAACAAGATATAAGATCCCGAATCGAGCATGCACAGGTTATTTTGCAAGATGACATCCCTCGTTTTAAAAAATTGAATGTACTCCCAAGTATGCAGCCAATTCACGCTACATCTGACATGGATTGGGTGGAAGACAGGTTGGGAACAGACCGGGTTAAAGGAGCTTATGCCTGGAAGTCGCTAATCAATTCGGGTTCGATAATACCGGCAGGCTCCGATTTTCCGAATGACATAATGCAGCCACTCTGGGGTTTTTATGCTGCAGTGACCAGGACAGATCAGGATGGTAATCCTGATGGAGGTTGGTATCCCGATCAGATAATGACAAGGAACGAAGCTTTGAAAGCATATACCACCTGGGCAGCATTTGCCGGATTTGCGGAAAAGAAAAAGGGGACCATCGAAGTGGGAAAATATGCTGATATCACTGTACTGTCGAACGATATTATGACAATCCCTGCAAAAGAAATATTGACAACGAATATCGTGATGACGATAGTCAACGGAAATGTTGTATATATGCACAGATGAAAACGGAGAACTGCAATAAAAACAAGATTTGTATAATCATCATAAAATCAGTAATTTACGCCTGTTATTGATAAAATGTATTTATGAATGGAAAGAACATTAATACCTTGTATCTCCAATTTGTAGAGTATTCTAAAAATTTTGAACCGGAAACAAGGGGAACATATATTCGTGCTCTCCGCACCTTCGTCAATTGGATTGGCGAACGGAAAAAATTTGAAATTTCCGAACAGGAAGTTCGCAATTACAAAGAATTTTTGATAAAAACTAAGAAACTTAAACCAAATTCAACTTCTACTTATCTGGCAGCACTTAGGAAATTTTTAAATTATTTAATTACAAAAAAAGTAATCAGTACAAATCCGGCAAATCGGGTAAAAGGTTTTCCGCGACCTAAATCGCACACAAGAAAGTATTTGAATTCATCTGAAATTGAAAAATTAGTATCATCAATTGATACAAGTGATGATAGGGGAAAGCGCGATTATGCCATTATCGGATTGATGTTGAAATGCGGACTTTCTGAAAAAGAACTTGTGTATGCTAATATATCGGACATCAAGAAGGAGAATTCGAAAATTACGTTGAACGTTCGGGGGAAAGGACATTCGTTTAAGGATGAATTTGTTGTAATTCCGTCAAATATACACGCTGCGATCGATAAATACCTTTCCACCAGAAAAAATATTATTCCTTCACACCCTTTATTTTTAAGCGCAGGGAATAAAGTGCATGGAAAACGGATGAGTACGAGAGGAATTCGGGAACGCGTAAATTACTATCTGAAAAAATCGGGTATTAAGAAAAACCGGGATAGAGTAATGACACCATACTCTCTGCGTCATACTGCGGCTTCAATATTAGCAACATCCGGGGCATCACCTGAAACAATAAAAAAAAGAATGAGATTAGGTACTCTCAAAACAGCGCAAATTTACATAGAAAATATAAAAAAATAAATTTATGAATTATCCTTTTGAAGAAATTGAAAAGAAATGGCAAAATTTTTGGGACGAGAATGAAGTCTTCAAGGTTGTTGAAGATTCGTCAAAACAAAAATTATACATACTCGATATGTTTCCTTATCCTTCAGGAGCAGGATTGCATGTAGGTCACCCTGAGGGCTACACAGCTACTGATATCATTTCTCGTTATAAACGGATGAATGGTTTTAACGTTTTACATCCGATGGGATGGGATGCTTTTGGTTTACCTGCTGAACGTTATGCAATGCAAACCGGAATCCATCCAAGAAAAACAACCCAGCAAAATATTGCAACGTTTAAACGCCAGATAAAAATGTTGGGTCTTTCATATGATTGGTCGAGGGAAATCGATACAACTGATCCCTGTTATTATAAATGGACTCAATGGATATTTTTACAAATATACAATTCATGGTTTGATAAGAAATCGGGGAAGGCTCGTCCAATTTCAGAACTTGAGATTCCTGAAGATTTAACTGAAAAAGAAAAATATGATTACATATCAAAACGCAGGCTTGCATATCTTGCAGAGATGCCTGTAAATTGGTGTGCGGAATTGGGAACTGTTCTTGCTAATGAAGAAGTCGATGAGTGGGTGGAAAAAGGATATAAAGTTGAACGTAAATTGATGCGCCAGTGGATGTTGAGAATAACCGCATATGCTGACAGGCTTGAAAATGATTTGAAAGATTTAAATTGGCCCGATAGTATTAAAGAAATGCAGCGTAACTGGATTGGCAAGTCGGAAGGAGCGGAGATTGTATTCGGAATACACGATTCGGAAGATTCGATATTTGTTTTTACAACAAGACCGGATACTCTTTTTGGAGCAACGTATATGGTCCTTGCACCTGAACATCGGTTGGTCGACAAAATTACAACGCCTGAATACTCAGAAGACGTTGAAGAATATCGGAATCAGGCAAAATTGAAAAGTGAACTCGAGCGTACGTCACTCGATAAAAATAAAACAGGTGTGTTTACAGGTGGTTATGCAGTCAATCCGGCAACGAAAAAAGAAATTCCAATCTGGATCGCTGATTATGTAATGATATCATACGGGACAGGTGGGATAATGGCTGTTCCGGGACACGACGAGAGAGATTATGCTTTCGCACAATCATATCATTTACCAATTGTCGAGGTTGTTTCAGGTGGCGATATATCTAAATCAGCTTATACTGAAAACGGAGTTAATGTTAATTCTGCAAATGATGAAATATCAATAAATAATCTTCCTACAAATGAAGCAAAGGAGAAAATCATACAATGGCTTGAGGATCGCAAGATCGGTAAGCGAATGATAAATTACAAACTTCGTGATTGGCTTTTTTCCCGTCAGAGATACTGGGGTGAACCGTTTCCTCTTGTATACATGGAAGATGGAACCGCCAAAGCGCTTCCCGAAAGTGAGTTACCGATAATTTTACCGGAGGTTGAATCGTATAAACCAAGCGGAACGGGAGAATCACCATTGGGAACAATAGACTCATGGTTAAATCATACAGATCCGGCAACTGGGAAAAAGTGTCGACGCGAAACTCATACGATGCCTCAATGGGCCGGTTCCTGCTGGTACTATCTCAGATACCTTGACCCCAAAAATGACAAAGAGTTTATATCTAAAGAAAAAGAAAAATATTGGATGCCCGTTGATCTATACGTAGGGGGTGCAGAGCATGCTGTTTTACACCTTCTTTATTCACGTTTTTGGCATAAGGTATTATTTGATTTAGGACACGTTTCCACGAAGGAACCTTTTGGTCGTTTAGTTAATCAAGGGCTAATACTTGGTGAAGACGGCCAAAAAATGTCAAAATCATTAGGAAATGTGGTTAATCCGGATGAAGTTGTTAAGGAATACGGGGCAGATGCTTTACGCTTATTCGAAATGTTCATGGGACCTCTCGAGGATACCAAGCCATGGTCAACAAAAGGAGTAGAAGGAGTTTTTAGATTTTTGAATCGTGTCTGGCGGTTGTTTATCGATGATGAAGGCAATCTGAATAAAAGTATTCAAATCGTATCCATGTCTCCCGAGCAGGAGCGATTATTACATCAAACTATTAAAAAAGTTCAATACGATATAGAGTCTTTAAACTTCAACACTGCAATTTCACAAATGATGATTTTTGTAAATGGGTTTACCAATTTAGAGGTTAAGCCACTGAAAGCGTTGCAAAATTTTATTTTGGCTTTATCTCCATTTGCGCCACACATAGGGGAAGAAATTTGGCAACGGCTCGGTAATAAGGATTCAATAGTGTATCAAACTTGGCCTGCTTTTGACGAAGCAAAAACAAAAGAAGATACTGTCGAAATGGTAGTTCAGGTGAATGGGAAAATCAGGGCAAAATTTCAAATCCCTGTCAATACCGGAGAAGACGAGGTAAAAAGTCAGGCTCTTAACGATGAATGCGTAAAAAAATATCTAGAAGGTAAAAATATAATTAAAATAATATTTGTTAAAAACAGGTTGTTGAATATCGTTATCAAATAATAATAATGAATATTAATATTAAAAATTTGTTTTTCTCTTCATTCAATCAATTTGGGACAAAAATTGATAAATTAATTTTTACTTTTATTTTGTTGTTCATATTAAGCTCTACTTTTTCAATTGCTGTCGCTCAGATTACTTATTTTACAGCTCTAGCAATTTGGTTGTTCAAAATTATTTATGAAAAAAAAGCGAGTGTCGAATCGACTCCATTCGATTATTATTTCGTGTTATTTATCGGTGCTGAACTTTTATCAACAATATTTTCGAACGATATTACACAATCGCTTTTTTATTTGCACAAAAGAGTTATCATTATTCCGATCATATATCTGATTGGATATTGGTTAAAGACACAGGAACGATTGGAATTGGGAATATGTGTTCTTGTTCTCTCAGCCTTTTTAGTTTCTCTGTATGGTGTCTATGATGTTTTAATGAATTTCACTGAATATATTAACTTTCAGCGGCGGGTAAATTTATTTCAGTTTTATATGACTGCGGGGGGCTTGATGATGATCTCAAGCTTGATGATACTGAGTTTTATTACTTCACGAGATACTCCCCGATATTATAAAATAGCGGGAGCAATTTCAATTATACCGATTTTATTTTCTCTTCTTTTTACTTTTACCCGGAGTTCGTGGCTTGGATTTATTGCCGGAACAATTTTAATCTCATTTCACAGGTCTAAAAAATTGTTTGTGGGTTTATTGTTGGCAATCGTCTTAATTATTTTAATCGTTCCGCCCGGTTTTCAGGATAGAATTTTCAGTATCGTTAATATATATCATCACAATAATGTGGAAAGACTTCAAATGTGGCAAACCGGATGGGAAGTATTTCTAGACCACCCGATAGTTGGGGTGGGTGACATTGGGACAGAAGAATTCTTTGGAAAATATGGTCCGCCCGGAGCCAAGCCATTCGGTCATTTACATAATAATTATTTAAACTGGGCTGTAAAATTAGGATTGATAGGATTAATTATCATATTAATTTTATTTGTAAAAATATTTATTACCGAATGGAAAACTGCCATGCAATCCGGTAAAGATTGGTTGACAAATTCAACTGCGTTGGGGAGTGCTGCCGCGCTAATAGGGTTTCATGTCAACGGACTATTTGAGTGGAATTTCGGAGATACTGAAGTTATAATGTTCCTATGGATTACTGTTGGATTATCGGTTGCAGCACTAAAAATAAACAATAAAAATATCAGGACTGAAATTGATAAATAGATTATCGGTTGTGGTGATCACAAAAAATGAAGAGGATAATATTGAAGATTGTCTGAAAAGCGTGCAATGGGCTGATGAAATTGTTGTAATCGACTCAGGCAGTAGCGATCGCACAGTCGAGATAGCTGGAAAATATACAAATAAAATCTTTATTGAAGATTGGCAGGGTTATTCTCATGCGAAAAATTTCGGTATCAGTAAAACCACAGGCGATTGGATTTTGTCAATTGATGCTGATGAACGAGTAACACCTGAGCTTGCTGATGAATTAAAAATGCTTTTAAGAGAAAACAACTTGCCTTTTTCCGGTTATCAGGTCGCACGACGCGCTTATTTTTTAGGGAAATGGATAAAATATTGTGGTTGGTATCCCGGATATGTTACACGATTTTACAAAAAGGGAATTGGAAGTTACAATGAAGCGCGTGTTCACGAAAAATTCGAATTCACCGGAGAGTCCGGTATTTTAAAAAATGATCTGCTTCATTTCACTGATCCTTCATTAGATCATTATTACAAAAAATTTGATACGTATACAACGCTTGCTGCAGAAAATTTGCATTTACAAAATAAAAAATTCCGGGTATCGGATATTACAATTAGACCTGTTTTTACTTTTTTCAGAATGTACATTTTGCAGAGGGGATTTTTAGACGGGAAACATGGTTTAGTACTTTGTTTATTATCGGCATTTTATGTTTTTTCAAAATATGTAAAGTTATGGGAACTTAAAATATCTAATCAATTATTAAAATATAGAGGCAAAACATGAACGATATTCAAAAAGATGAGTTATTGTTAGCACAAATTATATATATGTTTCAAGCTGCCGCGCTTCAGCAAATGGGTAAAATAAAAAATCCAATGACAGATAAAATTGAGCGGAATATCGATCAGGCTGAACTTACTATTGATATTCTGGATATTATTTTCAGAAAAATGAAAGGGAATTTAACTTCTACTGAAGATAAAATGTTCTCGGAAGTATTGAAAGAGCTTAAATTAAATTTCGTTGATGAAAAAGCAAAGGGACCTGATCAACCAAATGGCGAACAGAAGGAATGATTATGAAATTCGGTATTATGGGAAATATATCCAAGCCAATGTTGCCTGAAGTTGTTTCTGATTTGGTTTCTTATTTTGTGAAGAAAAAACTGGATTTTGTGGTTAGCGAGGATATCCATAAAAACTTAAATAAAAATTATAATCGTAAAATCAAGGAATATCTTCCTCTAAAAAAAATACCAGGGAATTGCGATGTTTTGATAGCCCTCGGTGGCGATGGTACGATGCTGACAGCTGCAAGGATTGTGGGCAGGGCGGGGATCCCGATTTTTGGTATTAACCTTGGCAAATTAGGTTTTTTAGCAGAGGTTAACGTTAAAGAGATGTTTAAAAGCATTGATTCAGTTATCAATAATAATTTTTTAGTCGAAAACCGGATGGTACTTGAAGCATTTTCAAATCAAAAAAAGAAACATTTTTTCGGATTGAATGATATAGTAATCGACCGTGGAGCTTACAAGAGAATGATAAAACTTGAAGCGTATGTGGATGATAAATATCTAGTGACTTATTCCGCCGACGGACTGATTATAACTACTCCGACAGGGTCAACGGCGTACTCACTCGCTGCGGGAGGACCGGTTGTGTTTCCTGAAACCGATGTGATTATTATAAATCCAATCGCTGCACATAGTCTGACTGCGCGACCTGTCATCGTACCTAATACCGGAGTAATAAAAGTCATTGTCAAAAGTGAATCAAAAATTCATTTGACAGCAGATGGTCAGGAAGAAGAATTCTATCAGCCCCCTGCAGAATTTGTAATTAAAAAGGCAGATTATAATGTAAAAATTATTAAAATGAAAAGGGGTTCTTACTTCGATTTACTAAGAACTAAACTTCACTGGGGAAGAGATTTAAGGTTCGAAAAATAATATGACAAAAACAATGTCGAAATACGTTTGCCAGTCGTGCAGTTATGTGTCTCCGAGGTGGCTTGGCAAGTGTCCGAACTGTGAAGAGTGGAATACGATGGTTGAAGAAACGTTTACCAGATCAAAACAGAGTAAAGTTCATTCACAACTATCACAGCACGAATTACTTCCCATTTCTCAAATTGAAACGAGTGATCAGCCCAGGATCAGATCATCGATATTTGAATTCGACAGAGTGTTGGGCGGGGGAATAGTAAAAGGATCAGTTGTACTAATCGGAGGAGATCCGGGTATCGGTAAATCGACATTGATGTTGCAGATGGTTGAAAGTATTGATGCAAAAATAGTTTTATATGTAACTGGTGAAGAATCACTCCAACAGCTTAAATTACGGTCAGATAGACTTGGTATTAAATCCAGCAACAAAATTTTTCCAGTGTGCGAAACTGATATAGATACAATAGCACATCTTGTATCAAATACAAACCCTGAAATCGTAGTGATTGATTCTATACAGACGATGTGCCGAGCCGACCTCGAAAGTTCGCCGGGAAGCGTTGGGCAAGTTCGTGAATCCACGGCAAAACTTATGAAACTGGCCAAAAATACAAATATTCCTGTTTTTTTGATAGGACATGTAACAAAGGAAGGAATGATCGCAGGACCGAAAGTAATAGAACACATGGTCGATACAGTATTACAATTTGAGGGAGATCGACATCACGCATACAGGATTGTTAGATGCGTAAAGAATAGATTTGGGTCGACAAATGAAATTGGAATCTTTGAAATGCACGACACAGGATTAAAGGAGGTTAAAAATCCTTCAGAAATATTTTTGTGTGAGAGGAGAACCGGGACGTCAGGATCGGCAGTGGTTTCAAGTATGGAAGGTTCGCGTCCGATTTTAATCGAAGTTCAGGCTCTCGTATCTCCGACAAATTACGGTATGCCTCAACGTAATACAACAGGTTTTGATTATCGCCGACTTACGCTTTTACTTGCAGTGATTGAAAATCGTGTTGGTATATCCATGTCGTCAAATGATGTTTTTGTGAATATTGCAGGTGGGATTAAAATTGACGAACCTGCTATCGATCTCGGAATCGCTGCAGCGATCGTCTCGAATCTAAAAAATATACCCATCGACTCTCAATTGGTTATTATCGGTGAAATCGGCTTGGGGGGTGAAGTGCGGACGGTAAGCCAACCGGAAAGAAGAATACAGGAAGCCGAAAAACTCGGCTTTAAAAAAATAATTCTCTCAAACGGTAATCTACGATCTCTCAACAAAACAAGTGGTTTAGATATCATCGGTGTAGATACGATCAGTGATGCATTCAATAATATATTCAAAAAAAAATAATATGGAATTAATCGGATATTTCGGACTTACAGTACTAACGATATCATGGCTTCCTCAGTCAATCGAAACTATTCAAACTGGTAAATGCGGCATCAACATATTTTTTCTGTTGCTTGTAACTATCGGCAGTTTGAGTCTGGCTGTTTATGCATTAAGTTTGGGTAATATCATATTTTCAATCTTAAATATTCTTTCAACTCTCGGAGGGCTGTTAAACCTGTTCTACAAAATATACCCAAGAAAAATATCTGTATTGGAATGAATAAATTGATTTTTGCTTCCCGTAATGAAGGAAAAATAGAAGAAATAAAAGATTTAATGGTCAACAAAGGGATTATAATCAGAAGCTTGCTGGATTATCCTGAAATTTCCGATCCGGTTGAAAGTGGAAGTACTTTTGAAGAAAATGCATTAATAAAAGCCCGGGCTATTTATTCGGCTTTGAATATTCCTACACTTGCGGATGATTCGGGACTCGAAGTATTTGATCTGAATCTGGAGCCAGGTGTTTTATCTGCACGGTATTCAGGTGAAGAATGTAATGTATCTGACAATAACAGAAAATTATTGAAAGAATTGGAAAAAATCCCTTCGTCTAATCGAAGAGCAAGATTTGTGTGTGTGTTGGTCTTCAAAACTGAAAAAACAGAAACAATTGTAAAAGGAGAGTGCGTTGGAACAATTATTACTGAATTGAGAGGGAAAGGTGGATTCGGATACGATCCTTTGTTTGTACCGGAAGGATTCGAACAAACATTTGCCGAGATGACTAAAGAGCAAAAAAACACAATAAGTCACCGTTCAAGGGGTTTAGCTTTGATTATTCCTACGATTCAGAAATTTTATAATAAATAATTGTTGTTTTGTACTGTTTTTCTTGATATTATAAATCGAGATTGTTATCTTATTCTAGAATTTTAACGAATTATTAATGGTAAAATTATTTAGAAATAAATTTTTGAAATTGATTCGCTGGGAATATCCATTGGAAAATTCTATCTGGCGCATATTTCCTCAACATAAATTGTATTTAATTTTAGAAATTAGAGATATTGAAAAAAAAAAGACATTCTATAACTGTATTGATTCCGATACCGGTAAAGAAATTTGGACGGCTTTGGAGTTTACTGAAAAATGGTGGGTGGGTTTAGAGGGAATTTTTGATGAATATGCAATTTATCATTTTTTTGCAAGACCCGATTTGCCTCAACATAAAAAAGTTATTTGTGTAGATATAAAAAGTGGAATAATCCTTTGGGAAAATCCTGATTATGTTTTTTCAGCATTTGACGGGACATCACTTGTTTGTAGACAATCGGATTTTGAAAAATCTTCTAATTATAAAATAAATATAAGAAGCGGAGAAGTAATTGAGGAAATCGAGCAAGTACTTGCCGGGAATTTCAACCGTTTTAATTACCAATCAAATTTCATCGTTCCGGCGTTAATTTCAAGTGACGGGAATTTATCGGTGAAAAATTTTTTTCAAAATAATATTAAATTATACGATGACAATTCAACGGTAGAATATCTTTATATAAATAAAAAAAATATACTTGGCTTTTCGCAGAATGTTAGTCAGGATCAGTTGAAAAATTCACTTACCGATTATATATTTATAACCGATGAAGAAGGGAAAATATTATTTAAGGATATAATTAATACAGGCGGGTATATTTCTATCACACCGAAATATTTTGTTAAGAACAATTCATTGTTTTTTATAAGAAATAAGAATAAATTAATTTCAATTGATTTATCATAGCTATGAAAATTATTTCAGACAATTTTACGGTAGTAACCAAAGGTCATAATGAAATTATTAATATAACCGAAAAAGTATTGATGTCTGTACAAAAATCGGGACTTAATAATGGAATTATAAATATATTTGTTGTAGGATCGACGGCTGCAATAACTACAATGGAATATGAGCCTGGGCTCGTGAAAGATTTACCGGAAGCTTTCGATAAAATCGCACCGGTTTACGGGAAATATCATCATGACAATACTTGGCACGACGGAAACGGTTATGCCCATGTTCGTTCATCGATTTTAGGAACCTCTCTATCGGTACCCTTTGAAAATAAGGAATTACAAACAGGAACATGGCAGCAATTAGTGTTAATTGATTTTGATAATCAATCCAGGAAAAGAAAAATAATTACCAAAATTATCGGAGATTAATTATTAAGAATGAAAAGAGTTAGTTTAAAACAAGTTGATGCTTTTACATTAACGCCTTACGAAGGAAACCCGGCTTGTGTAGTTAATGATTCGGGAGAATTAAGTGATATACAAATGCAGGCTATTGCAAGGGAGATGAATGTATCCGAAACAGTTTTTGTTTTGCCATCTACAATATCCGAAGCCGATTTGCAATTAAAGTGGTTTACACCAGTGACTGAGGTTCCATTATGCGGTCACGCGACAATTGCGGCGTTTCATTCGCTCGCAGAAGACGGATTGTACGGTATGGCGCAATCAGGAAATTATAAATTCAACATACAATCAAAATCAGGTGTACTCCCCATTGAAGTAAATAAATCGGACAATAAAATTGATATTAATTTTGGATTGACAATCCCCACCAAATTTGAACGTTTATCACAATATAAGCTTGATATAGTCAGAATATTAAATTTAAATTTAAGTGATTTAGAACCACGATTATTAATAGTGAAATCAAATTATCTGTATATACCTGTTCGGAGACTGCATGTAGTTTATAACATGAAACCGAATTTTTTTGCTCTGACAAATTTTCTCAGTCAACGCAATATTAGCGGTATTTGTGTGTTTACACAAGAAACAATCGACCGAGATTCAGCAGTACATCTTCGATTTTTTGCGCCGAATGAAGGAATCAGTGAAGATCCTGTGACAGGTTCGGCTCACGGTCCACTCGCGGTATATCTTATTGAAAATGGAATGTTGACACCTAACGGAGATCGTTTATTTTATAAAGCTGAACAAGGTGATAGCATGGGGCGTAAAGGACGAGTACTTGTTCAAGTTGAGCTTACAGACGGAAAACCGACTTCTGTAAAAATTGGTGGAAATGCTGTTACTTTATTTTCGACAAATATACTAGTACCATATTAAAAAATGAATGTATGACATTACACAACTTCGTTTTTATCTTTGTATTAATCTCTGCGTTTCTTCTTTTTTTTATAAACGCAAAAAAATTAATTAATATTTTAAAAATTGGAAAAGAAGATGACCGGTCCGGGAAGGTTTTAGAAAGGATCAAAAGGGTAATTGTAATCGCCTTCGGACAGACCAAGCTGCTGAAAGATCCTGTGCCCGGTTTGATGCATTTTTTTATTTTTTGGGGATTTGTAATTTTACTAAGCGCTGTCATTGAATCGATCGGCGAGGGTATCTATTCGGGATTCTCATTGGTGTTTTTAGGAGGATTTTATGAGCCATTACTTTTTTTGCAGGAATTTATAGTCCTGCTCGTTATAACTGCGGTTCTAATCGGTTTTTATCGCCGATTAATTACAAAACCAAGTCGGCTGGAAAGTCATTCATCACTTGATGCATATTTCATACTAAGCATGATCCTTTTTATTATGCTATCGATATACGGACAAAACAGCATGAAAATGATTCTTAATGAGGGTCATTATTCCTCCAGCAGATTTATTTCTGTATTATTAATGCCTGTATTCATTAATATTAATAGTGAATTACACGAATTATTTTATTACATATTTTGGTGGATTCACATAGGATTTGTTTTAATATTTTTAAATTATCTTCCATTTTCGAAACACTTACATGTGTTGACCTCTATACCGAATGTATATTTATCTAAGTTGAATCCACGCGGAGAAATCTCCCCTCTAAACTTATCGGATGAGACACTAACAAAATTCGGAGCTTCAGATGTGGAAGATTTTACGTGGAAGCAATTATTGGATAGTTATACTTGCACGGAATGCGGTAGATGTACGGCTGCCTGTCCTGCCAATATAACCGGTAAACCTCTCTCACCTCGAAAAATCATTGTTGAAACACGCAAGAGACTAATGGAGAAAGCCCCCTATATTCTGAAGAAGAATAAAGAATCTACAAATAATGATCCTATTCAGAACAAACAATTGGTTTATGATTATATTTCAGAAGATGAATTATGGGCTTGTACTACCTGCATGGCTTGTGTCGAGGAATGTCCGGTAATGATCGAACATGTCGACTCAATAATTGAAATGCGAAGATTTTTGGTGTTAAATGAATCTCGTTTTCCGAAAGAATTACAGGTTACATTTCAGAATTTAGAGAGAAATTTTACTCCTTGGGCATTCAGTCATTCGTCACGTGCTGATTGGGCTGAGGGATTAGGTGTACCATTAGTATCGGAAAATCCGGATGCGGATATTTTATTCTGGATTGGCTGTGCCGGTGCTTATGACGAACGTGCTAAGAAGGTGACGAAAGCGCTGGTAAGCATTTTTAAAAAGGCGAATGTAAATTTTGCTATATTAGGAACAGAAGAGAAATGTACAGGAGATGCTGCAAGGAGAGCCGGTAATGAATACCTTGCGCAAATGCTGATGAATGAAAATATTGCGACTTTAAATAAATATAATATTAAAAAAATTGTTACCGCATGTCCCCATTGTTTCAATACTCTGAAAAACGAGTATTCCAGATTTGGTGGCACCTATTATGTTGAACATCACGCTCAATTCATAATCAATCTTATTAAAGAGGGTAAATTAAATATCACTGATAAACTCGATGCCTCCGTGACATATCATGATTCATGTTATTTAGGGAGATACAATGAAATTTATGAAGCACCACGGGATATTTTAGGACACATAGAAGGCATTAAACAAGCGGAAATGATACGTAATAAGGAGAGTGGATTTTGCTGCGGTGCCGGAGGCGCCCGCATGTTTATGGAAGAAAATATCGGGAAACGGGTAAATCATGAACGTGTTGACGAAGCCCTAAAATTAGAAATAGATCATATTTGTACCGCCTGTCCTTTCTGTTTAACAATGATTACAGACGGCATTAAAGATAAGGACATGGCGGAAAAAATTATCGTAAAAGATATCGCTGAATTTGTTGTTGATAGGATTTCTTAAAACCAGATTACTTTCAGTTCAGAGAAATCATTTTAGTGGTTTGAATAATTATTTTTCAGGAAAGATTTTAAATCTTCAAAATTACTAAACATCTTGGTCGTGCATCCGAGTATCCATCCGGGTATGTCGTAGGTTTTAAAATCTGTTACAAGATAAACAGGTTTGTTAAAAAATTTTGCTATCGTTAGCTCACCTTTTGTGCCTGCTCCTTTTGCGGCGCCGTCATCCCAATAACAAATTAGATAATCGGTCCGCTTTGAAATCTCTTCTGAATCAATCTCGACTAATTTAGTTGCAATTTCTGTATAGAGCCCAACGTTATCAATTTTCGCCTGACGGAAATTAACATCAGGGTAATGTTTTTCGAAAAAAATATCGCTTTCGACATTTGGATTAAAGCAGGTATGATTTAAATTATCTTCAATCCAACTCTGAAGCTCTTTTCGCCAATGAACACCCTCAGCATTGGCGTATTCCATTCCTCCGGATAAATAAACTCTCATCTTAATCCAGAATGTATAAGTGTAAATTAGGAAGAAGTAAATAATAGCCAATCCACATAATCGCACCAATACTTAGTGGGACCGAAATATTATCATCAACTCGGATCGGTGACGCTTCAATTATCGCCGCGATGGCTACGGCAAGTGAGGCGATAATATATTCCGGAAAATAATAATTTATTTTAGGTGTCAGTAAAATCACTATAAATCCGCTTATAAAAAATGCGATAGTTCCTTCAAGGCTTTTGTTGAATAGTTTCGTTTTTCCGAATCGTCTTCCAATCAAGGCAGCGCTAATATCGGAAATTATCAAAACTGCAAAAGCCGTAATAGTGATAATTTTTGGGAAAATCACAACACAAACGACGGCAGCAATTAATATATTTGACGCACCGTTTAATCTTTTTGCTTTTTCATCACGTTCGTGATTACGCAAAAGCCATCCGAAAAAATTATAATAAAAATTGGCAGCAGTTTTACTGTAATACCTTGTAATATCAGAAATAACAAAAATTAATGTTATCGGGATTAGAATGCTTAAAGTAGTCGATTTTGATAAAAAATAATAAAAAACCGGAATCGATAGAGAACATAGATGAATCGCTTTACGAAAATATTCCTTTTTATAATCCGTATCGATATTTTGAACATTCTGAAACATATTATTTTATTGTTTCGGACGTTTCGTCAGTTTTCGGTTTGCCGTTATTTTGAGGCGGTAAAGATTCACCTTTAATAAGCAGATCAATTTCGTTTCCGTCGAGTATTTCACGTTCGAGTAATGCTTCGGCGATCCGGTGTAACATGTCGGTATGTGTTGTAATTATTTTTTCAGAACGCTCCATACAATCTGTAACAATATTTTTTACTTCATTATCAATAATAATTGCCGTGGCATCTGAAAAATTTTGAGATCGGGTTATTTCACGACCCAGAAATATTTCCTCTTCCTTTTGTCCGTAAGAGAGAGGTCCGAGTTGTTCACTCATACCCCATTCGCAAACCATTTTGCGTGCAAGAGCAGTAGCACGTTCGATATCGTTTCCGGCTCCCGTCGTTAACTGGTTGAAAATGGTTTTTTCGGCGGCACGCCCGCCAAGTGCATACGTTATCATGGCGAGCAAGTATTCCTTAGAATATGTATGCTTTTCATCTATCGGTAGGTATGTTGTAACACCGAGGGCCCTTCCACGCGGAATAATTGTTACTTTGTGAACCGGGTCTGATTCCGGAATCATTTTAGCAACCAGTACATGACCCGATTCGTGATATGCTGTTACGCGTTTTTCTTTATCACTTATTATTAAACTTTTCCGTTCAGTGCCCATCATTACCTTATCTTTAGCTTCTTCAAAATGCCTCATCGAAACCGATGCACAATTTTGACGAGCAGCTAAAAGGGCTGCTTCATTAACAAGGTTTGCAAGTTCGGCTCCGGCTAATCCTGGCGAACCTTTTGCAAGGACTTCGAGACTGACGTCATCAGCCAGCGGAATATTTCTAACGTGGACTTTCAGTATACCCTCACGACCTTTAACATCAGGTCTATCAACTACAACCTGTCGGTCGAACCGACCCGGTCGTAGGAGTGCGGGGTCTAAAACATCCGGACGGTTAGTAGCTGCTATTATTATCACACCACTATTTTGTTCAAATCCGTCCATTTCTACTAACAATTGATTAAGAGTTTGTTCACGTTCATCGTGTCCACCGCCAAGACCTGCGCCGCGATGTCTGCCAACAGCATCGATCTCATCGATAAATATTATGCAAGGGGCATTTTTTTTGCCTGTATCGAATAAATCACGAACGCGGCTGGCTCCGACTCCGACGAACATTTCAACAAAATCGGCACCGGATATCGAAAAAAATGGTACACCGGCTTCGCCCGCCACTGCACGCGCTAATAAAGTTTTTCCTGTGCCGGGAGGTCCGAGCAATAAGACTCCTCTTGGAATTTTACCGCCAAGGCGTTGAAATTTTGTAGGTTCCTTTAAAAATTCTATAATTTCTTGTAATTCAACCTTGGCTTCGTCAGCACCGGCTACATCCTGAAATGTAACTTTATGTTGTTCGGCTGTTAAAAGCTTCGCTTTGCTTTTACCGAAATTAAAGATACCTTTTGAACCACCGGTTTGCATTCTCCGCATAAAGAATAACCATACTCCGATTACAAGTATCCATGGAAGAATTCCGATTAGAGCATTTAACCATGTATTATCTTCTCTGATGATTTTAAATTTTATATTCGCATCTGTCCACAGGTTTATTGACGATTCATCCAGGAAGGGAAGTGTTGTTGTAAAATATTCAACGTTAATCGACTTTCCCTCTGTAGTTTTTAAAAATTTTGTCTGTCTGAGTATTCCGTGAAAAGTTACATAATTGTAGTCGGATTTTTTTATTGTTGCTTCCTTTATTTCTTTATCTTTTATTAATTCAAGATACACAGAATAATCCACCTCATATTCCTGGACGCCCGTTGCACGGAAAACCGTCATAATAATAAAGATTCCTATCAGAATAGCAAACCAAGTCAATAATACCTTTGACAGTTTGTTCCAATTAAAATCATCTTCATTACGATTTTTTTTATCCTGAAATTTTTGTTTTTTTTGTTTTTTTAGGTCCAAGTTTTTATTTCTCTGATTTTTTTCTTTTTTTTCCATGTTCGTTCACATTGATTGCTTATTCTTCGATTAAACGGTAAATATTGTTTAAGTGGCGAACTCTTTGAGCGTAATCCAACCCGTAGCCGATAACAAAATAAGTCGGTATTTTGAAACCTACGTAATCAATGGGAAAATCTATCTTTACAACATCCTTTTTTAACAAGAGCGTTACAACTTTTATTGAATTAGGATTTTGTTTTGAGATAAGTTTTTTTATAAAGTCTATTGAAAGTCCTGAATCAATAATATCTTCGACGATGATAATATCCCTCCCCTCGATCTGGCAATTTAATTCTTTGAGCATTTTAATATTGCCGGAACTGATTTTTGCGTCGCCGTAGCTTGAGAGTTTTAAAAAATCAACCTCACAATCAATACTGATTTCACGCACAAGATCGGAAAAGAAAATAAATGAGCCGTTAAGAACACCTATAAAAATCGGGACACTGTTCTTATAGTCCTTACTGATTTTTTTTGCAATTTTTTTTATTTTTGAAATAATTTGTTTTTCTGTTATAAAAACTTTAAATCTATCACCGTTTATTGTAAATACTTTTTTTGTCTTCATTATTTTTCTTTAAATACGAGTTTCACTATTTTTTTCGTTTTAGGGGTAATTTTATACCTGTTGTCCAGTCTCATACCGCAAATCCAGACGATATTTCCATCCGATTCGAGTATCGGAATTGAAGATTTCTTAAATATAGGCAATTTTTCATCAACAAAGAAATCGCTTAGTTTCTTTGTCCCTTTCATTCCCAACGGAAAAAAAATATCCCCTTCATTCCAACTTCTTAAACGCAGATTGCTGTCGATCAACTTACCATCGATATATTCCTCACAAGGATCGTTATTCAATTGTGGTTCTGCAACTTCTTGTGAACTGAAAAAAAAGTGTTCAAAATTATAATCTGATCCAACTGAAATATTGTATGTGAAGGAAGAAATGTTCTTAACCTGTTTAAAAATTCCTGAGGTTCTATCTTTGTAAAAAACCGAATTAATTCTTAGTGAGCACGAGCTTCCTGTTTCTGAGAATGATGTTTTAAGAATCGCACGTATTGTGGAAAAATGGACATCTTGCTTTGTGAATTCTTTAGTTAAATTGAATATCAGATGTTCCTGTAAAAAAACGGGTTTCTTGTGTAATTTTTCCAAATCGATTGCGATTTCCGTATCACTTTTATATTTTACCAATTCGGGAAGTTGTATTCGCGTAATTTCCGATAAGAATTGTTCAAGTTCGTTGAATAAGCGACTTGTGCGGAATATTGTGGCTGTTAAATTTGGGTTTATGTTTTCTTTTATTTGCGGTACAAGATTATGTCTTAAAAAATTTCTGAGATAATAATCTTTTAAATTAGACGAATCAACTCTGTAAGGTAATTTTTTATTCAGTGCATATGATTCTATATCATGGCGTGACGCAAATAATTGGGGACGAATAACGTCGTTATCGGTTCGTATTATTGGTATCCCGCTTAGTCCATCGACACCGGTTCCCCTGAATAAATTCAACATAACTGTTTCAACATTATCGTCGGCATTATGACCGGTCGCAATTTTTGAAAATCCCATTGATTTTCTGATTTTTGTAAAAAATTCGTAACGGAGTAGCCGTGCAGTTTCCTGTATTGAAAGTTTTTTATTATCAGCTATTAATCCTGTGTTTGCTCTTTCTACATAACACTCGATTTCATATTCGCGGCAGAGATTTCTGACAAATTCCTCGTCTTCGTCAGATTCCTTTTCTCTTAATTCGTGATTAAAATGGGCAACAACCAGCGATAATTTAAGGAGTTCTTTGATGGAGACAAGTGAGTTCAATAGAACGATCGAATCAACTCCACCGCTAACGGCTATAACGATCTTTTCCCTCTCGCGGATTAGTTCATTTTCATGGTTGAATTGATAAAAAGACTCTAAGAATGAATTGTTAAATAACATTATTTAAAATTTATTGTTAAAAAAAAACCTCCAGCCCGCCAAACGACTGAAAGGTGATCTCAAAATATCAAATTTTCATCATTCAGTGATGATAACCCGAAAATATTAAATCGGAAATACAATGTCTGCCGATTTTACAACTTCTGTTATTCTATTTTCGCTGGTCACGTTTGCTATTTATACAGAGAATTTAATATAATTTTTAGAAAAATCAAACATTCATTTTGGGATAAATTAATCGGATAAGGATAGTGATCATAAACTGAAATATTTTTCAAAATCCTATATGAAGCTGCTAAAGTTTTCAGGAATACTGCCGATAATACATATAGAACCTTAAAAAAAACTAATTAACGACGGACACGGAAGTCCGAAAATAATAACAAAATAAAACATGGAGGTTTTATATGGC
>CAYTID010000008.1:0-43243 GCA_964437735.1 uncultured Ignavibacteriaceae bacterium
CATCAAAAAATGACTTTAGAGTTGTATATGTCGCGGCGCCGGTTCCCACATCATACGCTCCTGAAAATGCGGGAGATACCATGTAACTTCTTATAGTCCCGGTTAACGGAAAGTTTGCTGTTACTAAAGCAACACTGGTAGGTGCTGTGGCAAAAGTTCCTGAATTAATACCAACATTCGGAGTAGTTGCAAGATCCTGTGCTACTACAAAATATTGAATTGTAGTTCCCACCGAAACACCAGTCCCACCGAATAACAACGAATAATCAATTGTGAATGAAAATGGTGAACTGCCAAGTCCTGTTGCGATTGTAAATTTCCAGCCGTCTGTCGTGTTTGAATTATCATTCCACGTATTTGCGTCAGTAGAACGTTTAAAATATATTCGTGGTCTGAAACCGCTTGTTGAATCCACTCCGCTTATATCAGTCATAGTCGCAATTAATATCCGGTTTAAAGCAGATGTAGTATTAACTAAATGTGTGTACGAAATCACAGGTGGCGTGATATCCAGTAGGATAAATGCTCCTTCATCAGAGCCAATATCCGGACGAATCGCATTTCTTGTTTGACCATCAATATCTATAGTTATACCGGCGATCGGAGCCCCACCTGATTCAACCTGTGTTGCTATCGCAGGATTGATATGCAAATCATATGGTAGAGTTGATGTATTTATGAATGGAGGAACTTCAACATATGAGTTAACATCTAATCCGGGATTTGCTGTTCTCCAATCTGCAACTGTAGCCCGATAGGTGGCTGCACTATTCCATCCTATTACGCCGTTCGTTCCCGTGGCAGCGAGAATATTATTATCACTAGTAAGTAGCCCGGGACTTGCATTCCCATCCTGAATTGCAGTACTCCGTGCGGTAGTACTCGTAGTCGGTATTGTATTGACAAAAATATTATTTCTTGCAATCATTGGTACACCCCCGCCGAATGAACCGAATGCAGCATTGGCATAAGTAACGGCTGCTGCCCGATTCATAAATACAGTATTGTAGTAATATTCACACGTACCACCACCGCCTGCAAAATTAGTCGATCTGATCCCAAGTGCGAGCATAGTTGAAGTAGCAGTGCTTGTATATGTTCGCGCTATATTACTGATAAAGTTGTTATAAATTCTTGCAGTTCCATTTAATGGCGCACCTGCTTGAATACCCACAGAACGTGGTGTTGTTGATGTTGTGTTTACCTGATAAATTCCATTCAATTTATTATTATAATAATTGCCTGTTGAATTCTGTACACTTATACCGATGGGTCCTGCAGTACTACCGGTATTATAGGCGCCCAAGGAATCAAGCACATTACCAAATACATTGGCATTGCGATTAAAACTTAAAATAATACCTATGGGTGATCCGCTAGTGCCTGTTAAATTATCGCCAAGTGAAAAATTCCTGCCTAAAATACAATTACTCAGTTCCAAGTTTTGGTCTTCAAATGTTTCAACTGCAAAACTTCCAACTCCACGGTCAGCCCGGTCAATTGTAAGGCTTTGTAACTTATTATTACTACAAGCGCCGGACAAACTTGTAGCGTTAGAACTTATCAGCACTCCGTGGGAGAAACCGGGTACCACTCCTCCACCGCCAAGAAGAATATTACAATTCTTGATGACGTTAAAATTTGCTCCATCTGTACCAGCCTTAGATTGAATTAGATAACCATACTCAACCTGATTAGCTGTAGTAGTTCCTCCATCTGTTACATTTATTCCATCAAATGTCACATAATCACACCCATTAAAGGTAATCATTGCATCGGTTGTGGCGGAAGTACCTGTACCATTTATGGCAACTGTACCACTTTCTTTTTGGAATAAGATTGGATTTGTTGCGCTGGCTCCTGGCACAGGATCGATAAAAAATCTTTCCGGATAATTACCTGACCGTACATTAAATGTAACTCCCCCTGTCCCGACACCCGCGCTAGAAAGCGCTATTGCAGCGGTTGTGAAATCAGCAAAGTCCGGTGTTACACCTCCGATCGTCTTGATTCCGGTAAGAGGACTAAGCGATGTAAATGAACCGTTAAGTGTATCATTTGTTGAGTTTTGATCAGTTGTTAGTACTATTGCTTTCATGGTATATGGTCCGGCGGCTAATCCGCCGGTCACAGGATCAAATGATACCGTTATCGTTTGTCCGCTAGTAATGGTCGCAATTGTTTTCGTGCTTGTATATCCACCCGAAATAGTATATCTGACATCCACGTTAGTTTGTGTCGCCGTTCCTTCATTTTTAAAATTTGCTTGAGGTGTAAAAGTTGTATTCGGGAATACTGTTCCGCCATTTGTTGGTGTAATAAATGTTTTAGCAGATATATCGTTTGCATCGGGAGTACCAACGGTAACGTTATCAATGTATAACATATTTCCAAATCCGCTTTTTGCTTTGAACTTGATTTTATTTGTCCCGGTAGGAAGGGTAATATTCATTGTTCCCCATTGAGTGTTCGTTGGAACAAAACTTGAAGTTGTCGATGCCGTTGACAAACTGACAAACGGGGTCGCATTCGATCCGTAACTTGCGATTGGGGTATATGTTGCACCACCATTGTTAGAAACTTCTATGATTAAAGAATCGATCGATGTCGCATCATAATATGCATGGGCATAATCGAATTTTAAAGGTTCGCTTGCATCTGTTGCCGGAAATGTTGCAGTTACCAACGACTGTATAATACCGGCAGTTGCATTATAAAAATTAAAACGGGCTGATGCAGTTCCGATACCAAAACCACTCGCAGAAGTAGATCGTGACCAATGCTCAGTTCCTGTAAATTCTGTTGCCCAACCGGTTGGCGGAAATATGGCAGGCTCGAAATCTTCAAAAAGTTTTAGTGCTTTGTTAACTGTAGATTTACCTGAACCGTAATAAGCAATCGATTTTTGCATCGGTGGAAGTTCGTTCGATAATATCTTTGTTTGTGGACCATTAGCATCTTTATAAGCCGGTGCATCCACCTGTTGGGCTGATAAATTTAAGACAAAACAAAAATTTATCAACAAAATAAATATAAAACGAAACTGATTAATCATAATTCCTCCTGTTTGATTTTTATGGTTTGAGAGATATATACAATGAATGACAGATGGTATACATTTTTTTTTCGAGTAACCCAAATTTGTTGAGTGAAAATACTAATGCAATCATTTATTTGTAATGAATAATATAGAAAAATACATTTATAGTCAAGATTTAATTTTATTTTTTTAAAAAAAATCCCGTTCTACATAACACATAGAACGGGATTGAAATTGTGCTTAATTAATATTATTTCATCAAAATCATTCGCTTAATCTCTGAATGGCTTGGGGTGGCTAATTTGTAGAAATAGACACCTGTCCCTAATTTTGACCCATCGAGAGTTATTTCATAAAATCTGCCGGGTTCAGCCGTTTCGTCAAATAATTTCGCAACTTCCTGTCCAAGCAAATTATAAACAGTTAATGTTGCATGTTCAACTTTGCCGACTGTAAATTTGATGGTCGTTGTAGGATTGAACGGATTAGGATAATTCTGATATACACGGAATTCAGCAGGTATTGATTCGTCCGTCCTGATATCCGAAATTACTTCGTAATACTTTGCAATGTGTCCATTTATACTCACTCCCCATCCGTGGATTGTTGAGCCTGTATTTACGAAAGAAATATCTGTCCATTGCTGCCCTCCGGTGCCTGAATATTGAGTAGTCCAATCTGTTCCAAAATTGGTAGAGTGAACAATATTCAAATTGTGAGTTGACCAGACTTTATCAGTGATTCCAGCGATATTTGAAGTAATATTTACCGGTGATGATATTAATGACCAAGTTAAACCACCATTTGTTGACTTAGCCAAACCATTATCAGTTCCTGCAAATCCACTTAGAGCATCTTTGAACCAGAGAGAAACTATTTGCCCCATGGTAGTAGTGGCTGGTGTCCAGGTTTCTCCTCCAGTTGTAGTTCTATAGACACGGAAATTATTTGTCCCGAACCAACCCGTTTGATTATTGTGCCAGTACATACCATTATTGAAACCATATTCCGACGAACTTGCCGGAGCGAGATCAGCTGCAGATGTCCAATTTGCTCCGCCATTAGTTGTCCGTAACAATAAATATTTTAATGGGGAACCGACCGGATCACCTTGTGCGTATCCATTATTGGAATCAAACATTTTAATTGCATTCAAGAAAGTCCCTGATGATGTAGATTGATATACCATCGTCCAATTTGTGCCGCCGTTGGTTGTTCGGTATATTCTGGCATCGTCAGATCCGTTTGAAAGCACAAAAGCAGTATTTGCATCTAAGGCTTCAATATTATAATTATCTAAGGTCGATGGATTTGTCACAAGATCCCAACTTGTTCCGCTATTTGTCGTGCGGAATACTTTTCCTCCTTTTCCACACGCCCATGCAACACTTCCGCTAACAGCTTTTACACTATGAATTGATGTTGATGCGAAGGACGTCTGTAATGTCCAACCCGTAACAGGCGGTGAGACAATTTGCATACGTAATGCTACTTGTTTTACATCAGGAGAATTTCCTGATACAACAAGTCGTCCGTTATAAACACCAATACCCAAACCGGCAGGATGAATCCTTAACTGGACAGTCTGACTATCACCGGGAACAACTGTACCCATGTTGTTAGCAACCGCAACCCACGATAACATATCACGCGTAAACAGAACCGCCAAATTATTTTTAATGTAGGTTTGATTGTTAATAACCTGAAGCGCGATAGTTCCGCTGGAATTTTCTATTCCGATTGTAGCTGAATTTAAAACTCCCTGCATATCTTTATAATAATAAAAAATCTCACCATTTGTCTTTATTACTATCTGGAAGGTATAGACTCCCGGAGGCGGACCGGAAGAAACATAAGCCGGAACATTTGTGAATTGAACGATAAACCTGTTATTTGCGACATCATGATAACGATAAACGGCACCTGAAGTACGAAGGTCAAGATCATCCCACCAAGGATATAGCGCGTTATTCGGAACTACCGTTGTAGGAATTGCACCGTTTGAATGTTGAGTTGTAGTTGAAACAACATCGAAACTCACCCAACCATTCGTTACAACTTTCAACGAATCATAATTAACACCATAGTATCTGAAAGCAAACGGTAACCGGAATTTAACATACCCGTCATCCAAATTTGCAGCTCCAGTTGAACCAACCCAACCGGTTAGCTGTGTACCAACAGTGCTGATATCGAACCAATTATAGGTAGGACCATCCTGTTCATCACTGTCTCTCCAGACATATCCTCCAGCGTCCGGACCACCGCGACCATCGGTCATCGGAGGATCAATATTCGCGCTATTAGAACCTTTTGGATATTCGATAATCGATTGTTGTGTTATACTTCGCCCGATTGACGATGCAAATTTTTCTGATGCGAGGGCTTCATCAATTATATATCGTAAAGTATCGGTTCCTGAATTTTTTATTTTGAAAGCTGCGTAAGTCGTATCACTTGTCGGATTCAAATGGAACGCCAATGAATCAGGCATTACAGCGATTCGAGCAGTCCCGACTCCCTGACCGGTTAACGGGACTAATGGAGGAATCGGGTCATTGGAAATAAAATTCAGATTGCCGGTCTGTGCACCGGGCGGGAATGGCGGCGTAAACCTTACAGTCACTCGTTGTGTATCATTAAAAGCAAGTGAAAAACTCGTCGGCGTAGCTGTATAATTGGTATTCGACGCTGTAATATTAGTAACATTTAATGCAGATGCGCCAATGTTCCTGACAAGCACTGAAAGTAATTTGTTAGATCCTATATCAACATTGCCGAAACTTAAATTATTTGGCGTAACAACGATACGGGCTCCTGCGGGAGGTACAACATACATCCTTACCGGCAATCTTAAAGTATCCGCCAAAGTGGAATTGGTCGCTCTTACTTCTACGCGTCCGAAATAATTTCCCGGATTATTGAATATTGTTGGATCAGTAGCGTTAAAATATGCTACCATTAGTATCGAGTCATTGATCGCAATTGTACCGGAACCGGGCGCGGCCGTTAACCATGAAAATAATTCGGTATTTTCAGTTACATCAACAGGCTCGATCTCAACCGAAATTTCTTCGACTGCTTCGCCTTGAATTTCCCTCGGAATCATTATTACGGAAGCAGCAAAGTTACCGATTTTCGATCCGTTGTTTCTGACATAGAATAAAATTGAATCGCGCTGACCTCCTTCAATGGATTTTACCAATGAATCGAGTCTTGCAACATATTTCGGAGCGCCAATGCTAAATCCGCCTAATCTTACATTTGGTGCGGATGGATCATTGGAAACAAAATTCAGAATTCCGGAATACGATGCCTCCGGCGAAGGAGCAGTAAATGTAATATTCAGTTTTAAACTATCGAGCGATTGTATTACAAAACTAGTTTGAACAACACTAAAGCTCGGATGCGAAATATTTATATTCGATACACTTAATGGTGATCCGCCAATATTTCTTAGTGTCACCGGCAATGTTTTGAGATCTCCAACTTTGACACTTCCGAAATAAATTGAATCCGGACTTACTGAGAGACGCGGACCGACTGGCGGTATCACAAATAAATTTGCCGGAATATTTAAACTATCAGCAATTGCTGAATTGGTGGCGGTAATTTGAACTCTGCCATAATAATTTCCGGGTTCATTATAAATAATCGGATCTGTAGCATCAAAAACTGCTGTTAAAATTGTTGAATCACCTATTGCTAATGAACCGCTCTTAGGATTGACTGACAACCATTGTGCGCCTGCGCCCACTAACCAAGTGGATATGTTTTGAGCAAGCCGCTTTGCAACGTTAGTGTCTGCCATTCCTCCGAACGCAAACGGTGTGAACACTGTTAATGGCAAACCGTTGTCTTCACTAACAATAAAAGCTGCGGTATCAGGACCTTGAACTGTATGAGCTGACCATCCGGCTAATTTGATTCCACCGCCATTCGGTTGTAAACGCATAGCATCACGCGCGTATATACTCGTGCTCGAAATTATTACCGGTCCGTTTATCTGATTTGGAGTCGAGAATATTGCATGAGATGGCTGAGTAATTACAAGATTTGACGTGCTTACATCACTTATCCAATTACTATCACGTAAAACAATTCTTCGGAATGGGGGATCGAGATCCGTCGTTGTTCCACTTTTGCGATAATGATACCCTACTTCACCCCCTTCAACCCAGACCTTTCCACCACCCCGAACTCTACTTACTAACGCAGCACGTTTGGCGGCATCGTTGAAAGTTGGAGTCGCTGAGTTTGCGCCGGAAGCCCATATAACTAAGTCATAATCGGCGTAAGTTGCAGGATTGTGCGTGGCAAACGGAATGGTATCTACAAAGAATCCCGCTTCGACTAAACCACGATAAATTAGTGATGAGGACGTCCCCTCAACCGGCGTACCTGTATCGGGACCTTTTTCAAAATCGGACTGAGTTTTATCAAGACCGGGATTATCGATGACAAGTAATATGCGTTTTGTTTTTTCAGTAGAGTTAAAAGTTAATGGCATCGAAAATTCTTGCACTATCTCATTTCTTCTGTACATAACTGCGCGGGCTGCAAAATTCCCGACTGCTGTCCCTTGGTTTTTCACTCTGAATGATATCGAGTCTTTCGTCCCGCCTTCCAATGTTTTACTCAATGAAGAAACATTTGATGTAAAGATCGGAGCCCCTAAGCCAGTTCCAGTTAGTACAACATCATTTCTTGTAGAATTATTTGCGTTGCTCAGTATAATTACCCGTCCGGTGTCAGGACCATCAAGAAGGGGCGCATAAGTTACAAAAACTTTCAACGAATCGCCGGAAGATATGATAGCAGACGAGGGGATTACAGTAAAACGCGGATGAGTTGACGTGATCGAGCTGACATTTAAATTAATTCCACCTTCACTTCGTATCATAAGACTATCCCGCTTTGTGCCATATACAGGAGTAGTCGAAAACGCAATTTGATTTTTACTTAGCGTTATCAAAGGATAATTTACACGTGTCATCGAGAAATTCTTTGTTATCGTGTCTCCGACAACAACAGTAACATTTTCAGTAACAGTATTAAAACCAAATTTTTGTGCTCTTAAGGTATAGTTGGCACTGGTTAGAGGCGTATCCACCCTTGCCATTACTTTGAAAGCACCATTCGATCCTGTTGTTGCGGGTAATTGCTGAACATTATCAACAAAGTCAACTAACACGCCCTGAAGCGGATTTCCGGCTGTTGTGACAACACCTTTTACAAAGCCTGCGTTAAGAGGAAGACTTTGGTAAGCCCGCCAAACATCTATAATCCCCCAACCGAATGTGTTATCTTCACCAGCAGTTCCAAGATCGGTTGCTGTTCGCATTAACAAATATTTTAACTCAGTGCCTGTCATGAATGGAGCCGCCTGCCTTAAAAGTGTAATTGCCCCCGCTACGTGTGGTGATGCCATTGAGGTTCCGGATAAAGTCCTGTAGCCACTAGTCTGAAATGCCGATCTAACATTGACGCCCGGGGCTGATACTTCCGGTTTTATTTTCAGTGAATCCGGAACAGTTGTACATTTTGTTGGACCGCGACTGCTGAAGCTAGCGATCGGGTAACCTGCAGTGTTTCCATCAACTGCGCCAACGGCGTAAATATCGGTGGCGGTGCGTGCCCTATTCTTAGGAGCTGTAATTGTAGAAGCAGCTGAACCACTGTTTCCCGCTGAAAAAACGACCGCAGTGCCGAGAGCTTCTACTGCCTGTATAACAGGACCATAGCCACCCGAATTTGTTTCGCATTGTGTCCCTTCGACATTAGGATCAAACCATGAATTACTTATTACGTCAGGTACGTCATTCATTGTATTAATATTACTGTCCGGATTTGCAGCCCATTGAAAACCATATATCGAACGTGATGTGTGCGGACTTCCACCCATTAAAGAATTTGAAGCAATCCAAAATGCGTCAGGAGCAACACCAAGTGTATCGCCATTCGGATAGCGACCACACATTGTTCCCATAGTATGTGTTCCGTGATTATCTGCAGCATCACCATCAATAGGAAATGTTGTATTAGAAGAAGGATCGTGCCATGCCCATGTTGGTTTTATTCCGGGGAGTGTTCCCCTCCAACGGTTGTTAAACGCTGTATTGTTACCATTTACTCCGGTATCCATACCCATTACAATTCGACCCTGTCCGGTAATGCCAACTTCCCAAAGTTTGTGTGCGTTTATAGCACGAAGTCCGGGCTCAACACCTTCGGGCATAGCTTCGCCGGGTTTTGCATCAACAGGTTTGTCATAAGCTAATAATCCATCATAATATATTGTTCCGATATTTTCCCATTTTGACATTTCCAAAATAGTCCCGGAAGTCGCTTTTGCAACAATTATGTTTCGTATCCAGAACTTTTGAATGTCCGTTAAGTCACCATTCGTTTTATATTGCTCCATACTATTTAATACTGCAGGCTGACTTTCCTCAGCAATATTCATCAATGCCGTGATAATCGTTTTGTAACGAAAATCAACAGGAACTCTTTCTCCGTATGGAACCGACATCTTTAAGACTTCTTCCATCTGATCGAGATCAACCTGGTCTTTCAAATAGATTATTACCGGAATTTTCTCCATTATGGATGCTTCTTCCATTTTCTTCAGCAAAAGAGGATCAATATCTCCTGCATATACGGACGAAAACGATATTAATGAAATCAACAATACCGTAATGAAAAATAAAATAGTACGATTTGAACTCATTTGTATAACCCTTTCATAAAATTATTAATTTTAACTTAAATAGAAGTTGCCGGAAAATTCACCGGCAACTTCCACGATAAATACCTGAGGTAGCAGAATAAACTGATTATTTCATCATTATCATTTTGCGAACGTCGGTGTGGCTGTTTTCTGATCCACCATTGGCGTTGAATTTTACATAGTAAACACCACTACCGATATATTGATCATAATCGTTCCGGCCATTCCATTCCACAGCGTGATAACCGGCTGAACGTTCTTCGTTAATTAAAGTCCGTACTTTTTGTCCGAGTACATTATAAATTTCTATGGTTATATTACTTTGTACAGGAAGCGCAAATTTAATTCTGGTAGATGGATTGAATGGATTCGGATAATTTTGGAATAATTCGAATTGTTCAGGAATTAATTCATCTTCAAGCACACTTACAGCGCCCAATTCTGTATACTTCATGATTTCGCCGTTACTGCGAACTGCCCAACCGTGAATATCGGAACCTACTTTTACCATCGACAAATGATACCAGTTACCTGTCCCTGTTCCGGTATATTGAGTAGTCCAGTCGTTACCCAAATTAGTTGTTCTAATAATATTTGCAGCTGATGTTGCCCAAACCTTGTCACCATAACCGTCCAAACCAAAAACTCGCCCGGCTATAGGTGATGAAATATTTGCCCAGATTGCTCCGCCATTTGTCGATCGGGCGATTGTCGGTGTGCTATTACTTGCGGCATTGAGACCCGCTAAACCGTTTGACACATCCTTAAAGTAAACTGAAGGACTTTCTGTTAAGGAAGTTGCACTCACCTGCCATGTCGAACCGCCATTGGTTGTATAATATATTCTGCTGAAATTTGAACCAAACCAACCATACTGATTATTAATCCAATACATTGAATTATTCCAGCCCCATTCATCCGCTGAAGCAGGCGCTAAATCAGCTGCCGGTTCCCATGTATTACCACCATTAGTCGTCTTCAACAACATATACTTTAAGGGACTACCGATGGGATCACCCTGAGCATATCCGTTAATAGCGTCGAACATCTTTACGACATTAAAGTACGCTGTTGGAGCTGTAGATTGATAGACCAATGTCCATGAACTTCCGCCATTAGTTGTTTTATACATTCTTGCATCTCCGCCCGCTGATGGATTTGCAAGAACAAAAGCTGTATTTGCATCGATCGCTTCGATGGAGCTGTTGTCAATTGAAGATGGATTTGTAACCGCCACCCAGTTTGTACCGCCGTTTGTAGTACGCAATACCCTGCCTGAGTAACCACACGCCCATGCAACTGTATTGCTGATTGCTTTTACACTGTTAAGTACAGTTGTAACAGGGCTTGTCTGTGAAGTCCAGGTAGGCGGCAGAGTAGTAACTATTGAGAACAGTGCATCGCTCTGATCGAACAACGACGGATTATTTTTTGCTGTGACTTTAATTAAAGCATTTGTTGTTGGTGTATTGGGAACAGTCCATAAATAACTCCCCTTATTAACATTTTTTGAATTTTCATCGGCTCCGTTAATTAAATATTTCTGATGAAGTTCAGTGTCTGTTTTTGCAGGAGTGCTGTTGATGACCATTGTCCAACTTGAACCGCCATTTGTTGAATATTCAATCTTAACTGAATCTACTCCGAGATGATTCCAGGAAATCGCATATTGCTGGCCTGTTAACCATTGCTCACCGCCATTCGGTGAAGTCACAGTAACAAAATTAGAAGTTACAATTGAAAATACATCTATCTGGTCAAGATACATATTGTTACCATAGCGACTTGTTGCGAGAAAACTTAAAAATACTTTTGATTGACCGCCAAATGAAGTCAAATCCACGCTGTCTTTTTTCCATTCGTTGGTTGGGGAGTACCGGATATAGTTGCCCAGGCGAGTCCATGGACCTGTGATACTATCACCTGTTGTTGCCTGAACAGTTATAGAATCGAAATTTGTTGTATATCCATTATCGCGGTACATACCAAAAGTCATTCTTGAACCGCCTGCAGGAAACGCCAATCGCTTTGTAGTTAAACGTGCCTGACTACCGGCGGTTGCACTATAAGAATTAAATCTGGCTTGACGTGTTCCATTCAATGGCGGAGCAGCCGGATTTGTGCCTGGTCCAGTAATAATACTCCATGCCGGAGCCGTAGCTCCGGTCGTTACTACTGCAGTACTCCAGCCACTCGGAAGCGTCGTTCCGCCTTCAAACGATTCTGTTAAAATTGTCGGATCTTCACCAAGCATAAAATTAATTGTAATACTCGCCCCGTTTGCGATTACGGTATCTTTGGCAATAACCTGATATCCAAGTTTTGATGCTTGCACTTTTATATTACCAGCTAAAACATTTGATATAGAATAATTACCTCCCGGATCAGTGACCGAACTTAAACCTTGTCCAACTATACTCACAGTAACACCGCTATGATTAGTTGTACCTGCAAGAGTCACCTTACCTGCAACTGTTGTTGGTAGCGCCCGGTTTAAAGCAAAATTAAATCCGGAAACCACTGTAGTGCCAACGGTAGTATCGCGACTTAATGAAGCAGGAACATAACCGGATTTTGATACCGTAACACGATAATTACCTGAATATAATCCTGAGAAGCTATAGGCTCCATTTGATCCTGTGACTACAGAATCGGTATGTGATAATGATAAACCTTGTATCTTAACCATTATTCCACTCCAGTTAAGAGTATCGTTTAACGTAACTACGCCTGTTAAACCGCCGGTTGGAGGGGGTTCGGGAGTCATTAAATATTCTGCTGTATTTTCAATTAGCTGTTTTGCCACTGTGGTATCTGTGATTGAACCAAGAGCAAACAATTGATTTACAATTTGTGCGCTTAATGGATTTGGATTGTTATCATATATTATCATTGCGCATGTGTCAGGACCTTGTGTCGCATAAATTGACCACCCTGCAACCTTATAAGCGCCAATATCACCGGGTATTAACCTCATCGCATCCCTTACTCCTATACCTGTTCCTGTAAAGGCAACTGGTCCGGTAATCGGATTTGGAGTATTAAATATTGCGTGTGATGGCTGTGTAATAACCAAATTACTGGACGTGACATCACTCAACCAACTGCTATCATGTAAGACATGACGGCGGAAATTGACGTCCACTTGTGTAGTCTGCCAACGGAAAACATAATCCTTCTCACCACCTTCAATCCAGATTTTTCCTCCGGTCAGTGCCCGATTAACCAAAGCATTACGTTTAGCAGCATCACCGAATACACCCGTACCTCTTATTCCGCCTGTCCATACTACTATATCATAATTAGGATATTCGGCGGGATTATGTGAGGCAAATGAGACAGTATCAACTATGTATCCCGCCGGAACGAGCGTGCGTTGAATGAGACGTCCTGTTATTCCTTTTTCTTCGCCTTTATAAACAAATGTTCCTTTTTCAGAATTTTCTACTACTTCTTTTTCAAGTGTCCCATCATCATCTACTACGAGTACTATTCCTTTAGTACTGATAATTGCAAAACTGTGATTACCAGTCGATGGAGATGTTGCAATATTGGGAGTGAGAGCAATATCTCTTGCAATTATTTTGTATTGAATTGTATCACCGATTACAACTTGATTTGTATCAAGTGTGAACATTCCCTCAAAATTATTTCCACCAGCCCGTCTAAGTCCAAAATTCCCGGTTAAATTTCCTCGTAGGCGTTTAAATTCTACCCAAGCACTATCGACTCCTAAATTATCAGTTATCGATGCCCTAACTGAGGCGGGCCATCGAAGTTTTGGTTGATTTCTTAAAGCCGTGTGAACTATTACTGGTTTGGTAAGATCGTCTCCAACAAAAAAACTATGGAAGTTTGCCGGTGCATTCACCGGGTGAGTTGTATATCCTCCGGTGATATCCTTCGCATATATGTAATATTTATAAGTTGCAGAACTACCATTGCCGGGAATATTTGCCGTCCACTCATTCGAGTTCGCAGTACGAGTCATTGATATTGAATCTGTAAAGCTAGTTCCTCTTGTCCAAAAAACTTTAATACTATTTGTATCTAAAGCAGATCCGCCGGCATAAATTAATGCTGTAACGTTGAAAGGTCCGAAAGGATTTTCACTATCGCCTCTTGGCGTGTGTGTTATCGACGGTATATATTCATTTGGATTTATAAATCCTCTTTGTCCGAACCAATAAACTAAAACCGGTACATTTGCGCCGCCATTCAAATTTCTGTCAGCCTGGATAACGGCTTCCGCATTTTGCTTCATTGTTACGCCTGATGTTGCCAGATAGAAATGACTTTGGAGGACGAGTTTATCGAGTGTTTGTCGTCCAATTTGATTCCAGATATTCATAAGTGTCGACGACCACATCTGTCCGTCAGTATGAACCTGATTTACTAATCCACCGGGGTAAAGAGGTGCATAGTTTAATACACGTCCAGCCCAAAAAGGATTATGACCGTCCCAATCAAATACCCAAAAGTAAGGAGTTTGTGAAGGGAGCCAGAAATTTAAACTTCTTGAATAACTCTCAGCCCAGTAATCACCGAATCCTTCTCCGAGAGCTCCCTGTTGTCCTGAACCCGACCAACCGGGCTTAGAACCATGATGGATGGCATGACCATATTCATGCCAGATAACATCAGCATCCTCAGCATCGTCAACACCTCCGTCACCAAAACTCATCCGGTTTGTCGAAGGTGTATAAGAAGAATTATCAGCCCCGCTGTGTCCATGGGCATCCGCACCGATAGATGTATTTTGAATATTTGTGAATCCTAATGATTGTATCCAGCGTTGGCTCAAATCTGTGTGGTAGTAGAGCATAACATCTTCGAATCCATCATGACTTCGGGTGTATCTGAAAGAATCGGGGTGAGCTGATGTTACCGGAGGAATTGTAGGCGGATCCCAATCAATAACGTTGATGTATGGACCTGTCAAACGATAAACTCCTCCGCTGAAAGATAAATCAGGCAATGCCCTTAGAACACGCTGTCCGTTAAGTTCGGGTGTATCTGCATCATTTCCTCCCGGATCTACAAAGCCACCGGTTCCGTATGTCGCTCCGGCAGTAGTTAATGGGTCGGGATCGAAAACCAAACCGCTTCCTGAATTTAATTTAGCAAAATGAGATAATCCCGCTAGAGCTCCTTTCGTAACTTGCGTTACATAATTTGTGTCAACATATTTTAACGAATCTCTTACTGTGTGATAATACGGATTTTGTATATTTTCAAAAAATCCGGTGATCACGTAACCTGCATTTTGGAAAGGTACATAATCGCTTCCATAAGCGTTTGTAATTTTTGTTTTTAACGTTGAATATAATTCTGTTAACTTTGCCAGGGTATCAGTATATGCGGCAGACGCGACATTATTTCCGGGAGGATTTTGTGTGTCCTTCTCTACTTTAATTGTATCCGTTCCGCCAGAATACCCTATCATATCAGCATTGATCATGACCTTGATTTTATGATTGCCGGCAACGGCAACGTTTTGAACATAAGCATTGCTGCCGATGTAACCTTGTTCTTCAGCCGAAAAGAAAATTAATTTGATGGTATATTCAAAATTCCTTTTAGCAATTATTCTTGCAACTTCAAGTAAGAGAGATGTTCCCGACCCGTTATCATCTACGCCCGGTCCGTTTACGGTATCGTAATGTCCACCGAGTACAACCATTGTGTCCGGAAAGCGTGTCCCATTTTTAGTCACAACTATGTTTTGTAATGTGTTGCTATTATATATAAAATTATGCTGAACAACGTCCGTAAATCCGTAAGATTGCAATTTCGAAATGATCCAATTTCTCGCCACTGCCAGCGAATCCCGACCTTCCGCAGATGAGGCATAACGCAATTTAAATTTTTCTAATGTGCGCATGTTACCGGTAACTTGTGATACTGAAACTTGATCAGTCAGTCCTTTGATTCCGGGATGGACAGATAGTGAAGGAAGAAATTTCTCTAGTGCCGGAAAATCAGGTTTTTTTTGTTTAGGTATATCCTGAGAATTATCGTTCGGTGAATGGAAACATGTCATATCCGTTACTCTAAATACTTCACCGGTTATTGCGTCGACAAAAACTTCCCAATCGCCGCGAGGTTCAAAAGCCGGCACGACCACCCGATAAACCAACCTGCCGATATTGTATTCTACTTTAATCATCAATTCGGATGTCTGTTCACCATGAAGTCCGCCGCTGATTTCCAAATATCTTCGAGCTATGTCTATAGCGCTACCACTTGAAATTTGTGGATTAACAGTTGCCGGTGGTGTAAAATTGGGTTTATAGTTTGAAATAAAAAATTCAATATGATTTGTTTTATCGATGCTGACAACAATGTCTGACCTGTAAACTTTTACTCCCTGATATATTTGATCAAAATTTACGTGATATCCCGCAGGGCTTTCCTGAATATAAGCCAATTCAACATCATTTAAACTCTCTTTCATATTAAATCTTTTAGCATTAGATTGAAGGTATGTTCTTGCCATCATTTCATGCGATCCTCCGAGAGGTCCGAACTTTAAATTGGTTTCAAAATAGGCGTCTTCATAGGCGTATTGTTCGGTTTCTTTAGATGCAGAAAAATTAATACTTTCGCCCCTTTTATTTCGGCTCTGGGAATAACTCTCAATACTTAATGCAAATATAAAAAAGAGAGCTAAAATAAAAGTTAAATAGTTTCTCAAATGTGACATTTGGACTTTCTCCTATTATTATTTATTGAATTATTAAAAATATTATTTTCAAATATTTGCCAAGTAATAATTTTTATCCGATAAAAAGGGATTAAAAAAATAATCCTGTATTCAAAAGGATCCTTCGAGGGGCTTACTATAATGCGTAGTGTTGCAGTGAATACATTTTTTGTTATAAGTTTGCCGCCGAATCTTCTATTATACTGACTAAAGAACGGATTAATATTAAATAAATTTTGAATGATTGTCAAGAAAAAAAAATGAAAAATTGAATTCAGAGTTTTTTTTTTATATATTTTCAAAAATAATTAATCAAAAAATCTTGAAACACAGAAAAAGCGACCTATTAGTCCCATTTACATCGTTTTTATTGGATATCATTGCGATAGAAGCTGCGTTCTTCTTTTCTTATTGGTTAAGATTTTACACAGATTTTTTAAGTTTTTTCCATATCGGAGAAGAAATCCCTTCCCTCGCATTTTATACGATAAGCTCCATTATTGTTCTTGTAATCTGGCTACTGATACTAAATTTCAATAAAATGTATTCACCGCGGCGGATATATACACTCTCTGACGAATTTATTCAAATTGGTAAATCGGTAACTTTGGGTGTTTTATTAATTATCGGAATTGCTTTTTTTTACAGGGAATTTTCGTATTCACGGTATTTTATTTTTGTACTCTGGTTTTCAGGAATTATTTTTATTTTCATCGAGAGAGTGTTTATACTGTTGCTTAAAAAACGTTTATATAAGAAATCAAAAGAACTGCGCCAAGCCGTAATTATTGGAAACAATGATACCGCCAACACTATTTATACTAAAATTTCGAGCGGGACTACGCATGGCATTAAAATAATCGGTTATTTTTCCGATTCTCCTGTCTTAGTGAATACCCCGCTTTTTCAATCCAAATATTTGGGAACAATCGAACAACTTCCCGAAATGATTGAAAAAAAACAAATTGAATTGGCGCTGATATCAATCGACGAAGGTGGACACTCAAAACTATTTACTTTGTTGAAACATGTGGAAGGTATTAATATTGAATTAATATTTGTCCCTGACATGATCGAAATAATGTCCGGTAGAATGAATGTCAGCGAAATTGAAGGAATACCATTTATAAAAATAAAAGGAATTCCGATAACTACTTGGGGTAAAATAATAAAAAGAATTTTTGATATTGTTTTTGCGGCTACTGTCATTATTGTATCTCTACCCGTTACAATTTTAATAGGAGTACTCATTAAACTAAATTCGAAAGGTCCCATATTTTATAAGCAAGCGAGAATCGGTTTAAACGGTGAAATTTTTAATGTCTATAAATTCAGAACTATGAAAACAGATGCTGAAAAAAATACCGGACCGGTATGGGCAGTCAAAAATGATCCGCGCACTACCGCAATCGGGAAATTTTTACGACGCACAAGCTTAGATGAACTTCCTCAGTTCCTTAATGTTATAGCAGGCAGCATGAGCATCGTCGGACCCAGACCTGAACGACCCCACTTCGTAAACCAATTCAAAGAAAAGGTACCTAAGTACTTAGACAGGCATTTGTTAAGAACCGGAATTACGGGCTGGGCACAGGTTAATGGTTTACGCGGACAATCATCTATCGAGGACAGAACAAAATTCGATTTATATTATATAGAAAACTGGTCGTTAACGTTCGACATCAAGATTATATTTAAAACGATAAAAGCAGTAATTTTCGGTAAAGACGCATACTAAAATGATTGTATTATTAATTTTCTATATCCATATCATAGCAGCCGCTGCGGTTTTTTCTAAAAGATGGCAAGATGACGGTTGGGGAGAAGCTTTCCTCGCTCTCGGTTTCATGGGTGTAATATTTGCTGTGGGATGGTCAGTCACTACAGTTATTTTAAATTTCTTTATAGAAAAAGAGGGATTTGCTCCATGGTTCGACAGGGATACGATGTCGCTCCTATTATTGACAATCCTGGAAGCTGTATTCTATATCGCCTATGTTATAAAAGAAAAGCAGAAAACATTCCGCATTAGTGAATAATTTTCTGCCGGTAAATCTAATAGAAATTTTTAAATAATAAAATTATTTTAACTCATCTATCCAGTAACCTGATTCAAAAGATTGTAATAATGTATCTGCAACTTTCTTTGCTTCATTCCTCGATTCATACCTGCCAATACTGACACGATACCAAATACCGCCATCTTTACCCGCGTTTTTCTCATTGATGGTGGAATAATAACCGGCATCAGTCCAACGTTTAACAAGAGTTTCAGCACGGTCCTTACTCCTGAACGAGGCTATAAAAATAGTATAATTCCCTTTCCCGGAATCAATAATTTTACTATCCAGAGGCTTTGTCGGTTGCACTGAAGTTTTCGGTTGTGAGGGTTTTTCCGTTATTTCAGGCGATGGAATTAATTCAGCGGGTTGTTGCTCCGTTTCCTCATACTCCTCAGTTACTGGCTGTGTTTGTACTATTACCTTCTCAGTTTTCGCGCCCCATAAATTTATGTATCCGAAATGGTTTAACAAATACACAACCGTTACAAGTAGTATTATAGAACCGAGGGATAAGAGAAGAATAATTGTTTTAGAACCTCCGGCCGACATCGGCTGGCGCTTAAATGGAGAAAGAGGTTGTTCCGATTTCCTGGTATTCGGATCATCACGTAAATTTAAGTTTGGCATAAAGACCTCATCTTGTTATGTAACATTCTTTTGAAATATCAGCGTTGCTCAAAAATAGTTAATAAAATTTAAACTTTCAAGTTTCGATAACTATAATAACCTACTTCCAAGCTTGTCCAATTTTTTTACAATTGGATTTTATGTATGTTCCGGGTACGCTCTTCCTTGGCTTATTATGTTATAGACCATCAACGTCATCGCCAATTTTTCCTCTGTTTTGCCGGTTTTTAATGACTCATCTGTCTTTATTAGAATCTCAAACACGTTCTCTATTTCTTTTAAAGAATATTCATCAGCTGCAGTTCTATAATCTTTTATAAAATATTGAGAAATCCCGAAATTCTTCATAATATCCGCATCTGAAATATAAGGATTGCTTTTTAAGACCCACAATTTCTGAAAATATTTTGTCAGTAAAACAATGGCGCCGAGTACCGATTCGCCATTCTCCAGCATATTTTCCATTATTGAAATAGATTTTTTTGTATCTCTCATTCCGATTGTTTTTTGCAGCGCGAATATATTATAAACCTTTGATATCCCCACGATTGAGTTAACATCTTCTGCTTCGATATATTTTTTATCGCCGACATATATCGACAATTTTTCAAGCTCACCATGAATTTCCCTCATCGAACCGCTAACATACTGTGCTAATAATACCGCACCTTCTTCAGAAATTCCTATGCCAATTTGCTTAGCCCTGCTTTTAATCCAAGCAGGGATTTGATTTTCATACAGACTCGTGAACTCAAAAATAATTCCATTTTCCTTTAACGCCTTTGCTACCGATGTCCGGTTATCAAGTTTCGAGCCCTTCATTATCAGTACTGTCGATTCCGACGGATTGTCGAAGTATCTCTCCAACAGTTCACGGTTAGATTCATTTGTCATAATTTTCTGCATATCACGAACGATCACAACTCTCTTATCGGACATCATCGGATAAGACGAAACAATCGATAATAAATCACGGACGTCAATAGAACTTCCGTCGAGCATATCCAGATTGAAGCATTTAACCGATTCTTCGACACATCCATCAACAATATCCTTAACTAATCCGTCGAATAAAAAATCTTCCTCACCGAAAAAATAATAGAGTGGTTTGTATTCTTTACGCCGGATAGTTTTTTCTAAATCTTCGAAACTGATTTCATTTTTTTTTGTTTTTGCCACTTATTCCACCGATAATTTTGATTTCTTCTTTCTGAGATAAATATAAAATGGAATTCCTGAAAGAATTATCGCCAATCCTAATCCCGAATTCCTGATATCACCCACAAAAATAAATACGATAAAGAAAATCGCCACGACTAAATATAATAGTGGTACCACCGGATAGCCCCAGGTTTTATAAGGACGCTCTAAGTCAGGTTTCTTTTTTCTTAACACAAAAAGACCTAAGATAGTTAATACATTAAATAAAAGAGAAGCAAACGCAGTATACGTCAGAAGATCGCTGTAGGTGCCTGATAATGTCAGCAGACTTGCCCAGATACACTGATACATAAGTGAGATAGCCGGCGTATTGAATTTAGGATGAATAATATTAACTTTTTCAAAAAATAATTTATCCTTCGCCATCGCATAGTAAACTCTCGGAACCGCGAGAATTAACCCGTTGTTACATCCAAAAGTTGAAATCAGGATTGCTGAAGTTACAAAAATTAAACCCGCCGGACCGAATACAATTCTTCCGACCTCTGCGGCAATCCGGTTATCAGCTACTTCAGCCATTTGCTGTACGGGTACGATATAAAGATAAGCCATTGTAGTAAGCGTGTAAACTATCGCCGTAATAACAGAACCCATTACCAGAGCTTTCGGTAAATTGCGTTGTGGATTTTTTATTTCTCCTGCCGTAAAGGTAACCGAATACCAGGCATCGTAAGCGAACAAAGCTTTTGACATTGCAACAGCAAACGCCGCAAAAAAAGTCAACTTAACAGTTTCCGGTAGAATTGGTTCGAAAACCGGAAAGAAATTTGATATTGTTCCATTCCCGATAGTAAAACTTAATGTGATTAAAAAAGAGAGGGCAAGCACTTTTGAAATCGTAAAAATATTCTGAACTGCCGCCCCAAGTCTGACGCCAAAAATGTTGATACACGATAAAAGTATAATTGAAAATATGGCAACCACTTGAGCAGTGTTTATTGAAAAACTACCGATATTCAGAATTATATTTTTTTCGGATAAGGAAGGAACAAATACTCCGAGGTATTTTGCGAAGGCAACCGCAACAGCTGCAATAAATCCGGTTTGTATAACCAGAAATAGTGTCCAGCCATATAAAAAACCGAACATTGGGCTGAATGCTTCGCGTAAAAAAACATATTTTCCCCCCGATTTCGGCATTGCCGCTGCAAGTTCACCATAGCTTAAACTTCCGAAAACAGTAAGTATACCGCCGATTACCCATAAAAGAATAATTAAACCCGGCGTATGAAGATATTCGGCCATTAATGAAGGAGCAATAAAGATTCCCGAACCAATCATTGACCCGACTACCAACATTGTAGAGTCAAGAAGATTTAAACCTCGTTTTAAAGTACCGGTTTGCGGTTCATTCATTTCTTCATTCGGATTTTTCAAAACGTTAATGAGAGATCGCATCTGAGGTTGTCTAATAAGTCTTAGTGAATCTGTGTGTTCTCAGTGACTGAGTGGTAAAGTCCTTGTTTTTTATTATAAAAAAAATATTGTTACCACTAAGCCACACAGTTCACTAAGAAACACTAAGAAATATTATTTTTTTAGACAACTCCAGCGACCTTATGTAAATGCTTATTTTTTTTCTACCGGTTTATCGGATTTCAGATAAACTTTTTTCATCACAACATCCACTTTGGGTTTATCCCCCGGTTTGGATGTTTCAACTTTTCCGATTGCTTTTACAACATCGAGCCCGCTGACAACTTTTCCGAAAACTGTATGTTTACCATCAAGCCAGGGAGTCGCAACCAAAGTTATGAAAAACTGACTTCCGTTTGTGTTCGGACCGGCATTTGCCATTGATAATATTCCAATGGCATTGTGTTTTAAACTCGGAACAATTTCATCGTCAAATTTTTCGCCCCAGATACTCTCACCGCCTCTGCCGGTTCCTGTAGGATCGCCTCCCTGAATCATAAAATTATCGATGATGCGATGAAAAATAATTCCGTTATAATATTCTTTTTTCGTTAGTCCGAGAAAATTTTCAACTGTTTTAGGTGTTTCTTTGGCAAACAACTCGATCTCAATAGTTCCCATCGTTGTTTCCATTACTACAATCGGATTTTTTGTCTCCATAGCTTTTTTATCTTTCTTTGTTTTTTCTTGTGAAAATGTTAGTGAAGTGGAAAATAAAAGTACAAGTACTAGTAATAGATTGATATTTTTCATGTTTGTCTCCTTTTGTTTTTATTTATTGTCCGATGAATAATAATCCTAAAATTCCTGCAATAAAGCAATAGTATGAAAACCAACTGAATTTTTTCTTTTGCAATATCCCCAGAACGAGTTTAATTGCAACATACCCCGAAATCGCTGCAAGTATTGTCCCCGTAAATAAAATTAATATTGTTTCCGGAGTCGGTTGATTTATATATAGATTTTTTGTTTCCAAAATCGTTGCGCCGAAAATTGCCGGAAGCGCAAGAAGAAAAGAAAATTTTGCCGAATATTCCCTCGACACCCCTGAATATAAAGCAGTACTGATAGTTATTCCCGACCGGGAAATCCCCGGAACTATTGCCACAGCTTGAGCTAATCCGATTAATATTGCTGAAAAAAATCCGACTTTTATATTGTCTTTCGGGTTTGTAAACTTTGTTAAATACAATATCAACCCGGTTATCAGGAGCATAACTGCAACAAATTTCGGATCATTAAAGAGCAATCCGATTTCATCAGAAAATAAAATGCCGACAACTCCTGCAGGTATCGAACCAATGATTATAAATACAGCTAATCTGAAATAATCATCACTTTTATATAATTCAGGGATTTTTAACGGATTTGTAATCCCTTTAAATACTGATTGAAAAATTAAAAATAAATCTCTCCAAAACATGAATACTACACTGAGAAATGTTCCAAAATGAACAAACACCTCGAAAGTTATGTCGTTGGTTTGAGCAATTTTTAATAATTCTTGTCCAAGAACCAGATGTCCTGAACTACTTATCGGAAGAAATTCCGTTAAGCCCTGTAAAATTCCTAATAATATTGCGTCGAATAAATTCAATATTTCTCCTTTTTATATTAAATATAATAGTCCGAATTTTAATCCTATTGAAAAAAAACTCAAATTTACATTTTTATCCGAACGGTTTCTTGTATATGTCAACGGTTTTTCTTCTGTCTTCATGTCACTTAAAAGACCGATTCGCAAATCGGCAGCAATGTAGCCGAACAAATTATCTCCGAGCGGAGTGTTTCCTTCTACGTCAATTTTAATTCCTATACCGCCTGATTTGTATTCCATTTCTCTGTCATTTATAATTTTTCTGTTTAAGAGAGCAGAATAATATCCTAAACCGGCGCCCAATTTAAAAAAATAGTTCTCATCGACTAAGATTCTTTGAAGAATTACAACCGGTGTTTGTATGTAATAACGATTCTCGTACACTTCGTGAGCAGATAAATATACATCAAAAGATTTAAAAAGATAACCAAATTCTATTTTCATACCCCAATTTTTATTCCATCGATATCCGGCAGAACCGAAAAATTCAAAGCTGTTTGAAAAATCATCGTAAGTATTTGTTTGCGCTAAACTATTTAAATAGTCTGCTAAATCCGGCATATTCATCAGGTTTACCCCCATACCTCCTGCCACACAAAATTCCGGAAATGTATTTTCAGAGGTTGTGCTGACAGAAAAATTTTGGATCTTTAACTCTTGAGCAGATACAGACGAAAGAGTTAGACAGAGCAGAAAAAAAATATTAAGAATTTTTAACTTCAACATTCTTTTCTTTCTGTCTTATCACATCCGAAAAACTCAGCTTATCACGCAGGAAATAATAAATTCCAACGAGTGTAACTCCGATAAATCCGATTGCATGTGTTACGGTCGCATAACTTTTGGCTATTCCATCGTCCACTGCGTAAAGTTGAGTTAAAGTCTGTATAGTAAAATAATGATACGGTCCTGTTGCACCCGGAGTAGGAACTAAAAAGCCGATGCTGGAAATTGCCTGAAGAACCAGCGCAGAGGCAATATCCAGGTTGTACTTTTCAGTCATTCCAAAAGCGAAGAAAGGTAAATACATCATAATAATGTACAAACCCCAGACTAAAACACTGGTAAAAATTATCATAAAATAATTTTTTGCATTCTTGAAAAATAAAAATCCGTCGAAAAAGGAGAGGGCAACATATTCAACAAGCTTTGCTCTTTTTTCCGAAAGATGTTTTGTGAATACGCTCAATATTCTGAGTACTAAATCCCTTCTTACCATCAGAAATAGACATAATCCTAAAAAAAATAATGTAATAATTGTCATCCAAATACCGGTCTTTTCCAACCAGGGAAAAGTTTGAGTTAAATGACCTGTATATACAAGAGGAATAAAAGCAATTAATATCAAAGTCGAAACCAAGTCGAAAATTCTTTCCACAAAAACGGTTCCGAATGCCGCGCTTCTCGGCACACCTTCAAGTTTACCTATCGCATAGGGCCTGACAATTTCGCCTGCACGCGGAGCGACATTGTTCATCATGTAACCGATTATCAAGGCTGAAAAAAGGCTCCTGTAGCGAAGTTCTTTCTTGACCGGATCGAGAAGATACTTCCAACGCCAGGCTCTTATTGCATGGCTTAGCATTAAGATAGGAAACATTGCCAATACCCAAAAATAATTGGCGTTAGCTAATATTTCATATACTTTTTTAAAATCCGTTCCCCTGAAAGCAAAATAAAGGAATGCTATTGTCAGGAAGATACTTAAGAAATATTTCAGAAAAGTTTTAAATTGTGGGCTCATGAATTTTTACTTTATCGGAGATCGACCGTCTCAACTCCCTTGGGTATTTCAAATTTAAATATATTATCGGGGATACCAAGGTTCAATTTAATTGAATTAATTGTGTATGTACTGATATTATCGCTGATGTCAACTATTTCAATCCTCCTCATTAAATATTCATTCATGTCAATCCACACCTTCAAAGATTTGGTGAGCGATTTTTTATCTTTAGGGGTTAGTTTAATTACAGCCGATTTTTTATCCAAAAAGTTCTCATAACCAATCATATATGCTTTATAATTCTGAGGAACATTTATTAATATTTTATCGGGTGAAAAAGATTTAGGATCTTCTTTATATTTATCAATAATTACCTGATTGTTGGAATGGTAATAAGACCAGACTGAAGCTCCGTCCGTTACAATTGTCTGATGCTCAAGTTCGATACGGTATTTATTTCCTTTTTTCATTTTCAGTATACCGTTGAAATTTTGTTCCATTTTAGAAACGGCGAAGACCATATTCTGAGAAAAATTGATTGTAACGTCTTTAATTGTTTCATATTTTTTCTGAACTTTTTTTAATATGTTTTGCGGATCATCATTCGCATGACTGGAAATCGCAATCACAAGAATTAAAAACAACGACAACAGTTTCTTCATTCCAGACTCCTCAATATTTCTTTTAATTCCTCTTCCGTCTCAATCAAAACTTCCCTTGCCTTACTGCCGTCGAATGGTCCGACTATACCGGCCGCTTCAAGCTCGTCGACAATCCGTGCGGCTCTCGCGTATCCCACTTTCATCCTTCGCTGAATTAATGAAACAGAACCTTGTTGATGGCGAACCAACAAATAAGCGGCTTCGTTAAACAATTCATCTCTCTCATCAGCCGAACCGCTATACCCGCTCCTTTTTTTCTCCATAACAGATGGAAGCGTGAAGGGCCTGCTGTATCCTTTTTGCTTTGCGATATGATCCATGACAGCGTCTACTTCCTCAGTGGAAATAAAAACATTCTGAATTCTTGTCGGTTTCGGACTGCCTGACGGGAGATAGAGCATATCTCCGCTTCCTAATAATTGCTCAGCACCATTCATATCCAATATTGTCCTTGAGTCTGTTTTCGATGCAACCTGATAAGCGATACGCGCCGGGAAGTTAGCTTTTATCACACCGGTAATTACATCGACAGACGGTCGTTGTGTGGCGACAACCAGATGAATCCCGACTGCTCTTGCAAGTTGTGCAAGACGGGCGATCGGCTCTTCGATTTCACCGGCTGCGGTAATCATAAGATCGGCTAATTCATCTATTACTACTATCAGATATGGCATTTTGTAATGCTGTACTTCTTCGTTAGACTTAAGTTTACCGGTTTTAACTTTATCATTGTAGTCTGCAATGTTCCTTACGCCAGCTTTTGCAAGTCTGTTATAGCGCTTTTCCATTTCCAACTCGACGCTTTTCAGTATCATGACTGCATTTTCCGGTTTTGTAATTATTTCTTCCCTGAAATCCGGAGAGACTGCGAGAAAATGGTTTATTAATTTTTTAAACGGAGTAAGCTCTATTTTTTTAGGATCTATAATTATAAATTTTATATCAGAAGGATGGAGTTTATAGATCAAACTTATGAGTATAGAATTAATTCCGATACTCTTGCCCGAACCGGTAGCTCCTGCAATAAGAAGATGAGGCATTTTTGTAAGGTCGTCAATAAATGCTTCCCCGGAAATTGTTTTCCCCATAGCAAGGGGCAGATACGATTTCGACTCTCTGTACTTAGTGGAATTTAATACGCTCCTGATGTTTACGATTGACGGATTATGGTTTGGAATTTCCACGCCGATAGTCCCCTTACCGGGCATCGGAGCAATGATACGTATCCCTTTCGCAGCCAGTGCCAAGGCGAGGTCGTTTTCAAGACTCACAATCCTACTGATTTTTACTCCTGAAGCCGGAACTAGTTCGTACAAAGTTACAACAGGTCCCGGAGTTACGCTTACACTTTCAAGCTGAATACCGAAATTTGCTAATTTTGCTTTAAGTTGTTCGGCTGTTATTTTTAGCTCTTCGTCATTAACAACATCTGTCTGCCTCATTGTATCCAGAAGTTCAACCGACGGGAACACATATTCGATCTCTTCAACGTCCAGATATTCTCTGATATTTGTAATAGCTTCAGTTTCTTCCTCATCAATATCAACGTCCTGAATATTTAAATCGGACTCTTCGTCATTAAGCTCTTCTTCAAGTTTCTTTTCCGGAATATTAAAAATGACCGGTTTTCGGGTTTTTGATTTTTGAAGAGGCACGGGCTCGGTTTCTTCAGTTTTATTTATTTTAAATTCGGTTTCTATCTCTTCGTCCTCAGCAGTTTCATAATATTCTTCTTCAATATCTAAAACTCTCGGCTTTTTTTGTCCCGGGAAAAATAATTGTTTTAATTTAACAAATAGATTATGAATTCTATCCAGTGTTTTTTGTATGTCCAGATCAACGGCTAATACTAAAATTATCAACAATGCCGCCACCACGACAACAGCTGCGCCTAATTTTCCTATTAAATTCGTTAAAATTTCACCAAGGAAAGCTCCGACAAGTCCGCTCCACTCTTTATCTATATTCGTAAAAATCCGGGAAAAAATTCCCATCGTCGCTGAAAAAAAAACAGCAATTACAAGCGTGTAATTTGTTAATTTCAGAGCATTTGAAACTTCGTGCCCGCGTACTATTATCCATCCCCAAATGAATAAAAGAAACGGAATCACTATAACCACATAACCGAAAGTACCATTAATTAAAAAGTTAACGATAATAGCTCCGACCAATCCTAAATAATTCGAAACATTAACTGCTTTTTCTTTTAGTACGTCGTCGAATGGTAATTTAAAAATATCGAAAAAAGATACTTCAGTATATTGCTCGTCTGCTTTAGAATATGTCCCAATACTTACCAGCAAAAGAAACGCAAACAGAATTATTAAAATTCCAATAATTGTTCCGCGCTGACCAAAACCGGATTTTTTTTTCTTTTTCCGATTTCCGTTTTCATTATTTCGAGTTCGTACTGCCATATTTAATTATGTTAATTATTTATCACGCTCACTTAAAATATGAGATTTTTAATCCTTTTTCAAGACCAGTACTCCATTTGTATAAAACGGAATAACGGGCCTCGTATCTATTGAAGTACATGTTTTTAAATCTTCTGCGAATCCCAGTGAAAAAAGAAATCTACCGTGTTCGGAATTTTTTACAGTTTGTAGAATTGATTTACTGAAATTCTTATATAGCGCCATTGATGAACTGGCTGCATCGTTAGTTTGTAATTTAGATTTAGCCACCAACTGGAATTTATGCAAAATCATTCCTGCACAAAGGGCATCTTCTAAACAATATCTGTTGTGTTTTCCCGAACATAAGATGAGAAAATCTTCATTGAGCGAATGAATATATTCGGTTATTCTGGATATATTAACAAATCCTGCAATAAGTAAATTTTTTGAATATTTCCCTTTTAATATCGAATTAGTTCCGTTGCTGGTACAAAAAATAATAGTTTTCCCTTTAATGGTTTCGGAAGTATATTCCGCGGGAGAATTTCCGAGGTTAAACCCTTCTATCATTTTTCCGTTTCGCTCGCCACCCCGGAGCGTAACATCACCAAACAAGCTTCCTGAAACTTTAACAGCTCCTTCGATTGAAGCAACCGGGATAATCTCCTTTGCCCCGTTATCAAGAGCCGTAATAATTGTTGTGGTTGAGCGGAGAACATCGATAACTATAACATTTTTATCTTTAAGTAATAATTCATCCACTTCACCCGGTGTAAAATATATTTCCGCTTTAATATTCTCTTTTTTAGACATAAAATTATTTATTAATAAAAGGGATTTTAACAATTTTTGCAGAGTAGCGTTTATTGCGTATAATAATATCCACTCTGTTTCCTTCTGTGGATTCCTCCACCTGAACATAACCCATTCCGATTCCGCATTCAAGCGTAGGCGAAAAAGACCCGCTCGTTACATTACCGATTTGTCTGCTATTTGATTTTTTTTGTGAATAAATTTCGTAACCTTGGCGTGGAATTCCTTTACAATCTTCAACGATGAATCCTACAAGTTTTCTTTTCAGCCCGTCATTTTTTAATTTTAATAAGAAATCTTTCCCGTTAAAATTTTCTTTATCCAGTTTCGTTATCCAACCAAGCCCTGCTTCAATCGGATTGGTAGATTGATCAATGTCGTTTCCATACAGGCAGAATCCCACTTCCAGTCGGAGTACATCTCTTGCCCCCAAACCGACAGGTTTGATATTAAATTCCTCACCCGCTTCAAAAATTTTATTCCATATTTTCTCCGATAACGAAACATCAGAATCAAAATACAACTCAAATCCTAACTCTCCGGTATATCCGGTTCTTGAAATTATCATTTCCACACCGGCAAGTATTCCGTGTGTACTTGTATAATATTTCATTTCTGACAAGTTGATGTCGGTCAATTTTTGTAAAGTTTGTGAAGAATTTGGTCCCTGAACTGCTAGAAGCGAATAATTATCGCTTTTATCCAGAATTTTTACATCGCCGAAAATATTTTCTTTTATCCAGGCTAAGTCTTTTTCTTTATTGGCGGCATTTACAACAAGCATAAAGTGAGATCCGAGATTGTATACAAGTAAATCATCCACAATTCCGCCGTCGTTATAACACATCGCCGAGTATTGAACTCTTCCCGCGTTAAGCGCTGCTATATCGTTCGTCGTTAATTTCTGTAAAAACGCCAAAGCATCTTTTCCATGAATTTCAATCTCACCCATATGGGAAACATCGAATACACCTACGCTCGTTCTGACCGATCTGGTTTCTTCGATTATACCCGAATATTGAACCGGCATTAAGTATCCCGCAAATGGTACCAATTTGCCTTTTAAATTTAAATGTATATTATAAAAAGGTGTATGCTTCATTTTTTATCTGAAAGTTTTTTCCAATCACATAAAAATCTTTCTATTCCGGTATCCGTTAACGGATGTTTCAATAAATTTAATAAAACTGAATAAGGAATTGTTGCTGCATCAGCACCCATCAAGGCTGCGTCAACTACATGAAGCGGATGCCTGATGCTTGCTACCAAAACTTGCGTATCAAAATTATAATTCCGGTAAATAGTGACTATTTGATTTATCAAATCCATTCCTGAATGACTTATGTCGTCTAAGCGCCCTACGAATGGGCTGACAAAGTACGCTCCTGCTTTAGCTGCGAGAAGCGCCTGTGTTGGCGAGAAACACAATGTTACGTTTGTTCTAATTCCTTCTTCTTTAAAAATCCGTGTGGCTTTTAAACCATCTTTAGTTAATGGAACTTTGACGACTATATTATCATGAATTTTTGCCAATTCACGCCCCTCTTCAACCATACCTGCTGACTCGAGAGAAAGGACTTCCGCGCTGACAGGACCATCAACAATGGAACAAATTTCTTTCAGCAGTTCCTTAAAATCTCTCCCTTCTTTTGAAACCAAACTGGGATTAGTGGTCACTCCATCTATCAATCCCATCGAGTTTGATTCACGTATTTCAGAAATGTTTGCTGTATCAATAAATATCTGCATAAAGTTACCTTTTTCTATATATGAAAATTATCAGTTATATCTTTTTTTTGTTTGAAAGAATAAAATTGGAATTCATCAACACCAAGAGAAGGATCTTCCTGTAACTTAATTATTACACGAAACCGCAGCATCAACCGGGTAGCCCTGCTGATTTTTCCCTCCTTCAAAAATGTTGATAAACTTGGATGAACGCTAAGAAGAAGTTTGTACTCCTTCAATTCACCTTTAAATCTTCTTAACCATCTAACAATTCTATTCAAAACACTTCCTTTTGATAGAACTAATCCACCGCCGCCACAGACAGGACACGGCTCAGAAAAACGATGAAGAATACTTTGTCTGATTCTCTGGCGGGTAATTTGTGCAAGCCCGAATTCTGTTAATGGCAAAACCGTAACTTTCGCTCTGTCTTTTTTGAATTCTTTCTTAAGTTCATCATATACTTTTTTACGGTTTTTCTCGTCATCCATATCGATAAAATCGACAACGATTATACCGCCGATGTCCCGCAATCTAAGTTGTCTGCACATTTCCCTGGCGGCTTCAAGATTCGTTTTCAACGAATTTTGTTCCTGCTCCTTTTTTGCTGCATACCTTCCACTGTTTACGTCAACAACGACCATTGCTTCGGTTTGTTCAACGATGATGTAACCTCCGCTTTTCAGCCAAACTTTTCGGCTCAATGCATCGGCGATTTCTTTTTCAATACCGTATGCATCAAAAACAGGTTCCTTTTCTTTGTAATATTCAATTTTATCGACTAAATTCGGAGCCATCCACTTTACATACAGACGGATTTCTTTATGAAGTTTTTTTGAATCGACAATAACTTTTGCGATGTCTTCACTGAATAAATCTCTTATCACGCTTGATGTCGTGGATAAATCTTTATACACTAAAGAAGGAGGTTCTTCGCTTTTTATTGTCTTTTCGATCTCTCTCCATTTTTCCAATAAATCTTCTATATCCTGCTTTAGCATGTATTCATCCTTATCGGATGCTACTGTACGGATAATTGCGCCAAATCCATCGGGGAGTATCGTTTTTACTATCCGCCTAAGCCTTCGCTTTTCCCTGAAATTATTTATCCTTTTTGATACTCCAATTTTACCATCAAAGGGTAACAATACCAGATAACGTCCCGCAAGTGATACTTCTGAAGTAACACGAACCCCCTTTTTTCCAAGAGGTTCTTTAGTGACCTGAACAATAATTTCCTGTCCTTTTATAATTTGTGGCAAAGCTTGAGGCATGGTGATTTTGTCAGATGGTTTACCTTTTGTAATCGGTTTTGTTTTTACCTCAATTTCATCGTCGTCGTCCTCAAAATCCTCTTCGGTATCAACGTCGACATCTTCATCATCCAACAATGCACTATAATCATTAATATTACTTGTTATATCAGAAAAATGAAGAAAAGCATCTTGTTTCATACCGATATCGATGAAAGCAGCTTTTATTCCGGGCATCACTCGGGCAACTTTGCCCAGATATATATCCCCCACCATTCTCTCTTTTTCCGGATGCTCAACGTAAAGCTCGGCTAAACGGTCATCCTCAGCAATTGCAATACGGATCTCAGACCCGGTTGCATTGATAATAATTTCTTTTTTCATAAAGTAAATTTCGTCCCTTTAAGCGATATGTTTTACTGCAGCTAAGCTCTCGGATCTGTGCCGGAGCAAAGTTAAGGAACGAAATTGACAATTTCATCCCGCTTTCACGGGATAAATTAAACACTCTGTATGTAAATGCCAAAATCGTTAACCAGAAACTTGCTGCCTTTGTAGAGTACATTTTATTTATTTTTATATAAAAATTGCTCAAATATATTCATAATTTGAGTTAACAGCTTAAAATTACAAAAAATATTGACGGTTTGCAAGAAACAAAAAAAATACGACCGGATGCAGAAATCAAGTCATAAATTTGCAAGTTTTATATATTTGAACTATATTAATAATGTTAATTATCATACATTAAGGAAATTAATATAAATAAATTAAGCCAACCCCAAATAAGCGACTTTGTCTTAGATACTTCCCCCTTATCTGTTTCTACTACATTTTTTGAGCGCTTGTTCCGAGGTAATTAGGTGTAAACTTTTAATAAATTAAGGAGAACAAAATGAATATCTATGTAGGAAACCTACAACGGGAAGTTACAGAAGATGAATTACGGCAAGCATTTGAAGCTTTTGGAAAAGTTTCAACAGTCAATATTCTAAAAGATAAGTTCAGCGGTGAACCGAGAGGATTCGGATTCGTCGAGATGGTCGATAAAACTGAAGCCGAAGCGGCAATCAGTGCAATGAACGGAAAAGAACTTAACGGACGAACACTCAACGTGAATGAAGCCCGACCGAAAACAGAAGATAAGCGGGGCGGCGGAAACAGACGAGCTGGAGGCGGCGGACGTGGTGGCGATAGACGCGGTGGCAGTGGCGGCGGCGGCCGTCGGTCATGGTAATAATTTCCTGAAAATTATTTACTAATCCATTTTGCGTGTTTAAATATCGGTGTATTCTGTAGAGGATTTCACCGGATTTAAACACGCTTTTTTATTAATAAGATTGTTATTCAGGATACTTATTACTAACCTTTGGAAATTCATTCTTACCTATTTAAAAAAATGGTTGTTTAAATTCAATGTATAAACAATTGTTATATGGATGTAACTGTTCACATCGATTTGATTTATTTGAATACATTCCTTGAAATATTAAAATAATTGTATTAGTTTTAAATTGTTGACAATACAGAATCAGATCTATTTAGAATATGGAAATAAAAAATAATATATATTTGGGTGATTGTAAGGATGAACTAAAAAAGTTAGAAGTAAATTCAGTTGACCTCATTTTCACATCACCCCCTTATGCTGATCAAAGAAAAAATACTTATGGGGGCATTCATCCTAGTAATTATGTAGAATGGTTTTTACCAATATCAGAACAACTTTTAAGAGTATTAAAACCAACGGGCACATTTATTTTGAACATAAAGGAAAAAGTTGTTGATGGAGAACGAAGCACGTATGTAATTGAACTTGTTTTGGCTATGCGACAGCAAGGATGGTTATGGACTGAGGAATTCATATGGCATAAAAAAAATTCTTATCCTGGCAAATGGTCAAACCGATTTCGAGACTCCTGGGAACGACTACTTCAATTTAATAAAAACAAAAAATTTAATATGTATCAGGAAGAAGTTATGGTTCCAATGGGTGATTGGGCTAAAACACGCCTTAAAAAATTAAGCAAAACTGATAAAATCAGAGATATATCAAAAGTCGGGAGTGGTTTTGGAAAAAATATATCTAATTGGCTTTCAAGAGAGAAAGCATATCCTACAAATGTTTTACATTTAGCAACTGAATGTAATAATAAAAATCATAGTGCTGCTTTCCCCGAAGAATTGCCTGAGTGGTTCATCAAATTATTTACGAAAGAACGAGATACCGTTCTTGACCCTTTTATGGGTTCCGGAACTACAATTACTGTAGCTCAGAAAATGAAAAGAAATTCAATAGGAATTGATATAATTCCTGAATATTATAAAATGGTTAAAAAGAAAACTGAATCATTCCAACAATATTTACTTGAACCCAAACAAGAATATGAAAAAACTAAACCTAAGGGACGAGGAAAAATACGTTGAAGATAATATCGCTGTATTTCACACAAAGCGGATAGCATGTCTTGATAATTTAAAGCTCAAAACTGTCCTTCGAAAGAAAAATCCATACCTTTTTAAAGCAAAATATCTTTTAACTGCCGAACAAATTATTCGTGGATTAACAGATGCATTTATTTCCTCTAATGAAGAAACTATTTTCGGCGATTGGCTGGAAGGATTGGCTATATTTATTAACGGGAAGGTGTATAATGGAAGGAAGTCAGGCATTCCGGGAATTGATTTAGAATTTGACACAAAAGGTATTCGCTACATTGTTACAATTAAATCAGGCCCAAATTGGGGTAATAGTAGTCAAGTAGCAAAAATGCGTACAGACTTCAAAACAGCTACGCGTACATTGAGGACGAGCAATTCTCCACTCAAAATTATAGCGGTTAATGGTTGTTGTTATGGACAAGATAAGCGACCCGATAAAGGTGATTATTATAAATATTGTGGACAAATATTCTGGGAATTTATTTCAGGCAATCCAAATTTATATCTTGCTATTATCGAACCATTGGGACACAAAGCGAAAGAAAGAAACAACCAATTTATAATATCTTATTCAAAAATGATTAATAAATTCACACTCGAATTTTCCAGTTCTTTTTGTAAGAATGATGGAGACATCAAATGGGAAAAACTTGTTACATTCAACTCTGGGAAATATTAATTTTTATTTTGTTTTCCTTACCTAAAAAAGGTATATTTATCACATATTTAATCAGCGGAATCAAATAAATGTCAAAAGAATATTTTTCACAATTACTAAATCAATTTAAATCCGGAAAAATTTCAAAAGAGGAAGTTGAAAAATATTTCCTTACTCTTCAATCGGATAATTTAGGATTTGCGACAATCGATCATCATCGAAAAGTACGGAAAGGATTTCCGGAAGTTATACTTTGTCAGGGTAAAACTCCGGTTCAGGTAGCAGAGATAGCAGATAGAATACTGAAAAAAAATAATTTATTACTTGGAACCCGTGCAACAATTGAGCATTTCCATGCCGCAAAAAAAATAAATAAAAATATCCGGTACGATAAATTATCCCATACGATTTATGCAAATAAACCTAAAAAGCCGGTGCCGGGAAAGAAAAATATTTTAATAATTTCAGCTGGTACAATAGATATTCCTGTTGCCGAGGAGGCAGTAATAACAGCCGAGATGCTCGGGAATCCCGTTGAAAAACTCTATGATGTAGGTGTGGCAGGAATTCACCGCTTGTTTTCTAACTCTGAAACAATTATGAAAGCAAATGTTATCGTTGTAGTTGCCGGTATGGAAGGGGCGCTGCCAAGTGTCGTTGGCGGACTGGTCAGTGTGCCGGTCATCGCTGTACCGACTTCAGGCGGCTATGGTGTTGCTTTTGGCGGAGTCGCCGCTCTACTCGGTATGCTCAATACATGTGCTTCAGGAGTTACCGTTGTAAACATTGATAACGGATTCGGAGCCGGATTCGCTGCAAGTTTGATGAACAGATGATTCAAATTTAGCTGCCCGCTTTTCGAGCAGGGATGGGCGGAGATTTGAGATTTATAACAAAACCATTAATAAAAAACACTGGCGATTTACAAATGGAAATCAAGGAAAATATTTTAAAAACAATTGGCAATACACCTATTGTAAAATTAAATAAAATTTCGAAAGGTTATAAACCGCAAATTTTACTAAAATTAGAATTCTTCAATCCCGGAAGTTCTGTAAAAGACAGAATCGGAATCGAGATAATAGAGGATGCAGAACGTGACGGTCGTTTACGGGCTGGCGGAACAATCGTTGAAGCTACCTCAGGCAATACCGGTGTTGGACTTGCACTTGCAGCAGCCGTTAAAAATTATAAGTGTATCTTCACTATCCCGGATAAAATGAGTGATGAAAAAGTTCAATTACTTCGGGCTTTCGGAGCGGAAGTAATTATTACTCCAACTGCAGTTGCTCACGAATCACCCGAAAGTTATACAGAAGTAGCAAAGCGAATAGTAAGGGAAACCCCGAATTCAATATTAGCAAATCAGTTCTACAATCAAAAGAATCCTGAGGCACATTACAGAACGACAGGACCTGAGATATGGGACCAGACCGGAGGAAAAATTGATTACTTTGTCGCCGGCGTAGGTACAGGCGGTACAATCAGCGGGGTTGGAAAATTTTTGAAAGAAAAAAATCCCGATATAAAAATCGCAGTAGCTGACCCGAAGGGTTCGATAATCGGTGATTTCCAAAAAACAAAAATAATCTCTGAAATGGGAAAACCCTACAAAGTTGAAGGAATTGGACAGGATTGGATTCCGGGAACTCTTAACATAGAATATGTCGATGAAGTTATTGAAGTTACAGATAAAGAATCTTTTTTAATAGCAAGAAAATTAGCCAGAGAAGAGGGAATTTTTGCCGGTGGCTCATCAGGGACTGCATTAGCCGCAGCACTAAAAATCGCAGAACGCTTGAACGAAAATCAAACGATTGTCGTCCTTATCCCCGATACAGGAGAGAGGTATTTGAGTAAAATGTATAACGACAGTTGGTTGCGCGAGCATAGTTTCCTTATTCCCGAAAAAGTTACAATGCGTTTTGTTCTTCAGGGAAAAGCCAAAAATTTACCACACCTGATTTCAGTCGATTCATCAGCAACCGTGCAGCATGCATTTAACACGATTAAACAATACGATATTTCTCAGATTCCTGTAATTGATGAAGGGAGATCGGTGGGAAGTATCGATGATGGCGACTTAATGTCGGCAGTACTGGAAAATTCGTCCATACTTGATAAACCAGTCGATCAAATTATGAAACCGACCTATCCAATCATCGGAATCGAAGCTCCGATTGATCACGCAGTAGAATTATTAACTAAGAAAAATTCAGCCGTTCTTATTGAAGAGAAAAAAAAGATTATTGGCATAGTTACACGTTACGATGTTATTGAGTATATGTCAAGATAATGGAATTAACTACAGTAATATTATTTGTCACTGGATTAGCTCTATTGGTAATTGGAGCTGAATTATTAGTAAGAGGGGCTTCGAAGATTGCAATACTATTTGGAATTTCCCCTCTTGTAATTGGTTTAACCGTAGTGGCATATGGAACAAGCGCACCTGAACTTGCTGTAAGTGTTCAGTCAGCATTCGTCGGTCAACCCGACCTCGCAATCGGCAATGTAGTCGGTAGTAATATCTTCAATATCCTTTTTATCGTAGGAATCTCAGCCATTATCACGCCGCTTCTGGTTAAGCAACAACTGATTAGAATAGATGTCCCTCTGATGATAGCAGTTTCCTGTTTAGCCTGGATACTATCATTAGACGGAAGTATTAGTCGCACCGACGGTATAATTTTATTTTTAATCGTAATAACTTACACTGTATATTCTATCCGACAAAGTCGAAAGGAAAGCAGAGAAATACAATTAGAGTATGAAAAAGAATTCGGCAGTGTAAAGAGCAAAAATCAAGGTTCTGTTATTTTTCAGATCGCCTTAATGCTTTCAGGAGGCGTTCTGTTAGTTTTAGGGTCTAACTGGTTAGTTAAAGGAGCTGTAGAGCTTGCGAATTTTTTCGGTGTGAGTGAATTGGTAATCGGTTTAACTATAATAGCTGCGGGCACTTCATTACCAGAGGTAGCTACATCAATCGTAGCGGCATTAAAGGGCGAAAAAGATATCGCTGTTGGTAATGTTGTCGGTAGCAACATATTTAATATTCTATCTGTGCTCGGATTAGCCAGCATCATTGCACCGGACGGAATAACAGTATCGTCTGCTGTGTTGAATTTTGATATTCCCGTAATGACTGCGGTTGCCGTCGCTTGTCTGCCAATTTTCTTTACAGGGCACCTAATTTCACGGTGGGAAGGAGCGCTTTTTCTCGGTTATTATATCGCATATACATTATACTTAATCTTCAAAGCGACCGAACACGATATACTCCCGGTTTTCAACAACGTGATGATTTTATTTGTTATACCTTTAACTACAATTACCCTAATACTCATAACCTACAGGGAAATTAAGAGAAAAAAAAGACAATAAACCTTCGATAAACTTTATCAGAGCTTGATAGAAAGAAAAAATATGAAAAACAATATTAAAACAGGATTTTCTACAAAAGCGATTCACGCCGGACAGGAACCCGACCCGACAACCGGCGCTATTATGACGCCTGTTTATCTAACATCAACTTATGTTCAGCAAGAACTTGGAAAACATAAGGGATACGAATATTCACGCGTTTCAAATCCTACTCGCGCTGCTTTAGAACAAAATATTGCAGCTCTCGAATGCGGAAAAGAAGGTATGGCTTTCGGATCAGGTATGGCTGCGATAGATTCAATTTTACGTCTGTTAAATATGGGCGATCATATTATTTTGTCGCATAATGTATATGGCGGAACATACAGAATTGCAAAAATGATCTGGGAGGCTTATCGTCTGGAGTTCGATTTCGTAGATACAACAAATATTTCCAACATCAAAAAAGTATTAAAGCAAAACTCAAAAATGATTTTCATTGAAACCCCTACAAATCCGACAATGGAAATCTCAGATATTAAAGCAATTGCAAAACTTGCGAAAGCTGAAGGATTGATTTCAGTTGTCGACAATACATTTGCAACACCGTATCTTCAACAACCTTTAAATCTCGGCATCGATATAGTTGTGCATAGCCTGACAAAATATTTAAACGGGCATAGTGACATCGTCGGCGGAATAGTTGTTACAAACGACAAAGATATTTCTGAACGACTTCGATTTTTTCAGAAAGCAATCGGTTCAATATTAAGTCCTTTCGACTCATGGCTTTGTTTACGTGGAACAAAAACCTTAGCCGTAAGAATGGAACAGCATGGTGAAAGTGCAATGATAGTCGCAAAATGGTTAAACTCGCAAAAATCTGTCAAAAAAGTATTTTTCCCGGGTCTTCCATCACATCCTCAATATGCGCTGGCAAAACGGCAGATGAAAAACTTCGGCGGCATGATCGCATTTGACCTCGGAAGTCTTGAAGCAGCAAAACGCTTTTTAAAAAAAGTCAGAGTTTGTGCACTTGCCGAAAGTTTAGGCGGTGTCGAATCGTTGATTTCTCACCCCGCTTCAATGACGCACGCATCCATCCCGCCTGAACAGCGCAAGAAAATAGGCGTAACTGACGGCTTGGTCAGAATTTCGGTCGGACTTGAAGACGTAAATGATATTATTGATGATTTGAAAAATGCGATGAAAAAATAATTTCTGATGCATTTTTATTTATTCTCACATATTCCTTATGAATTTTTATCACAACGTCCACAAAAAATTGCCCGGGAAGTTTTAAACCTCGGACATCGGGTGACATTTATCAATCCGCCATGGAATGTGCTTTCCCTTATGGGAAGAAGACTTTTAAAGATCGGCGACTCATCAAATAACCATAATTCAAACTTAAAAATACTTCCCGTTCCCCTTTACGGAATACCTAAAATCAAGCATGCTAAGCTGCCGGTAAATATAACACAAAATCAGTTGCTGAAATATTACCAAAAAAATCTTTACTCAAAAATAAATCAAAACGAAACAAACGTCGCGATTATCCAAGATCCGAAAGTTGAGCCGTTTTTAATTAAAGATAAATTCGATTGTATAAGTTACGACTGCTTCGATGATATAAGCGTATTAGCCGAGAATAAATTTGACACGTACAGGAAACATCAAAAAAATTTGGTTTCAAAAAGTTCACTAATCTTTTTTACATCCGATACTTTGAAAGATGATATTCAATCGGTTATATCCACTGATATACCGCTGATTCAAATTCCGAATGGAGTAAATTATAAATGGTTTATTGAGAATTCGAAAAGACATTTAAATTTAGCCAAATCGAATTTTTTGCGCACACCCATTATTGGATATGTGGGTGCTTTATATGAATGGATTGATATACAATTGATTCTGGATACCGCAGAGAAGAATCCTGATTTAACTTTTCTTCTCATTGGTCCGACTCAGAAACGTTTCGGATATCAAAAATTTTCAAAACTTAACAACGTGATCCAAACAGGTGAAGTGCCATATGAATATATTCCATCATTAATTAATAAGTTCGACGTCGGAATTCTGCCTTTCAAAAAGGGACCAATTGCAGAATCAACCGATCCGATAAAATTATATGAGTATTTCAGCTTGGGTAAGCCGGTTGTTTCTACTCCTATGAGGCAGTTATCGAAATATCGGGATAATGGTTTATTACTCTTTGCAAAAAATTCAGAAGATTTTTCAAAAAGCATTTATCAAGCTATAAAAATGAATTCACCGGAGTTGGTTTCTGCGCGTCAGAAAATTGCCGAAGAACACTCTTGGACCAATCTATGCAAACGAATGATAGCCGAGATAGAATCCGTAATAACAACAAGGCACATTAATTAATAACTGAGACATCTGAAAAATCGAAAAGACAGTCATTTTAAGCCATTAACCATGTTTCGACTCCACTTCAACATGATAATATGTTCATCACAATTTGAGTAATGGGCAACGCCCATTTAGGGGGACTCAACATGACAAAATTATAATTTTTCAGAAGTCTCTAATAAATATTTTTTGCAGATAATAAAAAAGATATTATCGCGGCAAGGTTTTTAGCTAATCTGTTACATCCCGAAAAACTGATCATGAGGTTTATGGGCAACCAGGTATTCTTAAATTTTTGTTGTAATGCTAATATTTGTATAAATCGGTCGACAGATATTTCAAACCTGAATCACACGCCACTTTAGCGACAGTATGGCCGTGACCCAGGCGAGCTGCAATCTGAATGGCTGCCAAAACATTGGCTCCGGTTGATGTACCTGCGAATAGCACCTGATGGATTATTTTTACTTTTTTCAAAATAATCATTTGTAAATCCGATTTTTCTTTTTGGTTGTTGAGGCGGAGTAATTAACTGATTAATAACTTGTATAATTTGAACAATTTGATAATCGTGTTCCTTCAATTTGTTCTCCAACTTTTTCAACTTATTTTCAACTTTTTTATGAGTAGAAATTATTTCTCAAAGTTTTACAAAAGCACGCATAATTAAAATATTTACTTCGATAGCTCTTTCGCTATTTAATACTGAAGACAACATTGCGACGCCCTGTTCTGTAAAAGCCATTGGATTTGCCCCGCCGAAATAGCTTTTTGATGGTATCACATTTTGTGTCACCATTTGAGCGATTTCTTTATGAGTTAGTATAAACAAAAAATCTTTTGGAAATCTTCTAATATTACGTTTTACGGCTTGTTTCAGTGCGCGGGTTTCTTCAGCGTACAGTGCGGCAAGGTCTCTATCGAGAATTACTTTCTGATTTCTTATGACAAGAAATTTATTTATAACGCTTTCTGCCGGTATAATTGATTTTTCTGCCACGATTTCTAATAGAATGCTCGAGATAGATTTGGTACAATAAATAATTTTTGTGTGAAATATAAAATTATGCTAAGACCCAATATCAGAAAATTCCGCGAACGTTTTGTTGTAATTTTAAAATAATTTTGGAGATAAGCTATAATAAAACATCGGTATAACAAAGATACTTTTTATTTATGCAGATGTATCAGTGGGGAACTTCTATTTTTGGGAGGATTTTTGTTCACACCGTTGGAATGCTATAATTTATTCTATCCATTCAAATAGGTATTTTTCGTCATGGAGAATCTGAAATTCTGTTAGTAATTGGAGGTATTCTTCTTTGAATGTCTTTTTTTGATGATGTTCTTCCTGATGTAACATATAATTGTAAACATTGTTGATTTGCGAATGAGAGTATGAAAAAGCGCCGTATCCTTCCTGCCACGAAAATTTTCCATGAATTAATTTATTATTGTTAATAAAATTGGTTGAGTTGTTTTTAATGTCTCTCACGAGTTCGGCGATAGCTTTTGCGGGTTTAAGTCCGATAAAGCAATGAATATGGTCTGGCATTCCGTTTACGATGATAGGTTTTTGATCTTTGCCTTTTATAATTCCGGCGATGTATTTGTGTAGTTCTTCTTTCCATTGTTTGTCTATAAGGTTTTGTCTGCCTTTTACAGAGAAAACCACCTGTATGTAAATTTGTGAATATGTTCCAGCCATATTTGTTTTCCTTTGGATTTTTTTATGTCACCCCGATGGGGTTTGCTTTTAAATTTATAACTCGTAATAGCTAGAATAATACCAACCCTTCGGGTTTTTGAAGTCAATCAATACAACCCCGAAGGGGTAAAATTGTTATAGCCGAATAAATTTATTTAATAAATGAAACCCCGGAGGGGTGATATAATTCTTTATCAACTAATATTATTTTTGCGTTAATTCAAAATTACTAAACCTGTTCGCTCACCAAAAAGTCGTTCAGTTATTTCAGTCCAGAGTGAAACCCATTTGTTTTTTTGGTTGTTGAGGCGGAGTAATTAACTGATTAATAACTTGTATAATTTGAACAATTTGATAATCGTGTTCCTTCAATTTGTTCTCCAACTTTTTCAACTTATTTTCAACTTTTTTATGAGTAGAAATTATTTCTCAAAGTTTTACAAAAGCACGCATAATTAAAATATTTACTTCGATAGCTCTTTCGCTATTTAATACTGAAGACAACATTGCGACGCCCTGTTCTGTAAAAGCCATTGGATTTGCCCCGCCGAAATAGCTTTTTGATGGTATCACATTTTGTGACACCATTTGAGCGATTTCTTTATGAGTTAGTATAAACAATATATAATTTTTGCATACAATAAAAAAGATTTTATAGCGGCCAGGTTTTTAGCTAATCCGTTATATCCCGAAAAACTGACCATGAGGTTTCAGG
>CAYTID010000009.1:0-38185 GCA_964437735.1 uncultured Ignavibacteriaceae bacterium
GTTGCAAAAGAAATCGAATTAGAAGATCCGATTGAAAACATGGGCGCTCAAATGGTTCGTGAAGTTGCAAGCAAAACTTCGGATGTTGCCGGTGATGGTACAACAACGGCGACAGTTCTTGCTCAGGCGATAGTCCGTGAAGGAATGAAAAACGTAACGGCTGGTGCCAATCCGATGGACTTAAAAAGAGGTATTGAGTCAGCTGTTATTAAAGTTGTTGAAGGTTTGAAAGAACTTTCTAAAACTGTTGGCGACGATAAGAAAAAAATTGCTCAAGTAGGTTCAATTTCGGCTAACAACGATAAAGCTATCGGCGACCTGATTGCCAATGCAATGGAGAAAGTTGGAAAAGATGGAGTCATAACTGTCGAAGAAGCAAAAGGTATGGAAACGAATGTGGAATGGGTAGAAGGTATGCAGTTTGATCGCGGTTATCTTTCACCATATTTCGTTACAAATGCAGATACAATGAATGCAGAACTTGAAGATCCGATTATTTTAATTCATGACAAAAAAATTAGCGTTATGAAAGATCTTCTTCCGACTCTTGAAAAAATTGCACAACAAGGACGCACTTTGTTGATTATCGCAGAAGATATCGAAGGTGAAGCTCTTGCTACACTGGTAGTTAATAAATTGAGAGGAACCCTTAAAATTTGTGCAGTGAAAGCACCAGGTTTCGGTGACCGAAGAAAAGCAATGTTGGAAGATATTGCAATTCTTACTGGCGGAGAGGTTATTTCGGAAGAAAAAGGATTCAAACTCGAAAACGCTCAACTTTCATATTTAGGAAAAGCTAAAAGAATCACTGTCGATAAAGATAATACTACAATCGTCGAAGGTCTTGGTGATGCAGACAAGATTAAAGCCAGAATTAACGAAATCAAAGCACAAATTGAAAAAACGACTTCCGATTACGATCGTGAAAAATTACAGGAAAGATTGGCTAAACTTTCCGGAGGCGTTGCTGTATTAAAAGTCGGAGCTGCAACCGAAGTTGAAATGAAAGAAAAGAAAGCCCGCGTTGAAGACGCTCTGCATGCAACACGTGCAGCCGTTGAAGAAGGAATCGTTCCCGGCGGAGGTGTTGCATACCTCAGAGCCGCTTCTAAACTAGTCAATATCAAAGTAGAGAATGAAGATCAACAAACAGGTATTGAAATTGTCAGAAGAGCGCTCGAAGAACCTCTTCGATGGATAGTTACAAATGCCGGACTTGAAGCTGCAGTGATATTGAACAACGTAAAAGAAGGTAAAGATGATTACGGTTTCGATGCTTATGAAGAAAAATATGATAATCTCATAAAAGCCGGAGTTATCGATCCGACAAAGGTAACGCGTATAGCTCTTGAAAATGCAGCATCAGTTGCTTCATTACTCTTAACGACAGAAGCCACTATTGTTGAAAAGCCAGAAAAGGAAAAAGCACCACCGATGATGCCACCGCACGGCATGGGTGATATGTACTAAACATAATAAATTAGTCAATTCATTAGCTCCGGTATCTTTTTGCCGGAGCTTTTTTATTTTTAATACTGCATAATTGCGATATTTTGCATATTTTAAAACAATCATTAAACTATAATCAATTGAATCTGTCAAATACATAGGTAATAATATTAGAATGACAGATAAAACCGATCTTGAGTTAATACAGGAATTTCATGATGGCAAAGTTGAGGCATTTAACGAAATTGTTCGGCGGTACCAGCAAAAAATTTACTGGCTGGCTCGGAGAATGATAGGCAGTCATGAAGAGGCTGACGATATTGTGCAGGAAGTATTTGTAAAAGTTTATAGTAGCTTAAAAAATTTTCGAAGTGATTCATCTTTGTATACATGGCTTTATAGGATAGCTGCAAATCATGCGATTAATATTTTACGTAAAAAAAAGATTATCGAATTTGTTAGTTTCGACAATATATTACATGCTCAATCGGCTTCTGAAGACGAGAACTTAAATCCGGTAAAATTGCTGGAATCAAAAGAAATAAATTCATTACTTCAGGAGGCAATATTGACGTTAGCGCCAAAACAGAAAAAAGTATTCCTATTGAGGTATTATAATGAGCTTTCCTACGAAGAAATATCAAAAATACTCAATACCTCTGTCGGTGGTTTGAAGGCAAATTATTTTCATGCACTTAAAAATATTCAAAAATATGTAAAAAAGAAAAATGAATTTTGATTATGGATTGTAAAAAAATAAAATTCTTATTACCAGATTACATTTCCGGTAATATCCCGGAAAATAATAAAGATGAAATAGTAAATCATTTACAAGTTTGCAATACATGTAAAAAGGACTATATCGAGATTTCAGAAATCCTCAATACTCTCGGATCCGAGAAACTTCAACATCCATCTGATTCATATTGGATTAACCTCGTTCCGAATATCCACAATCGGTTAAAAGAAAAAAGTTCAACATTTCCTGAAAAACTTATAAAGTTTGCTTCAATACCATTGTTAGCTGCAGTGATAGCTATTATTATTATTGTCCGGATATTCAATTATCCTCTAGAAAATTTTGAAACCGGATACGCTGAAAAAACTAATCTGAATGAAATTGTAAAAGAATTAGACTACAATGACTATGGATTGTTGAACTTGAATAGTGATTTTCCGGTAGATGGAAACAGTTTTGATAAATTTGCTATAAAAGAAATTCTTGCTTTGACAGAGAATGAAAATACGGATCTGATAAATATTAATATAACTATAAATACATTAAACGATCGTGAAGTTAATAAATTGATTACGTTACTAGATGAAAATTAACAAGAGGTTTATATGAAAAATATAATCAAGATAACGATTGCGTTCATATTAATATCTGCCCCAACCTATCCACAAGCGAATCTTCAGGATAATAGGATGGGGGGGAGGTTTATGCCGGAGAGAATTGAAAAATTCAAAAAAATGCGTCTAATAGAAGAACTTAATTTTTCTGAAGAAAATGCAATTCGGTTTAATGTGAAATACACTGCTCATGAAGAAAAAGTTCGCGATCTTTATAAAAAGAGAGAAGAATTAGAATCTGATATCGAGAAAATGATCAGTTCATCCCAAGAAATTCAGAAAGATTCAAAAGAACTTTTACGGGTACTTAAAGAAATTGAGGAGAACGAATTAAAAATCCATGATGAAAAGACCAGGTACATTATGGATTTAAAAAAAATGCTGACAACGGAACAAATGGCAAAATTTTATCTCTTCCAAAGAAAATTTAATAAAGAACTCAGAGAGGCAATCCGTGAGCTTCGACATGAACAGCCGCGAGGACGGATGAGAGACAGAAAAGAGTGAATATCTGTTTAATATTTGTAAAATTATCTTATTTCAATTATCTTTTCTAAAATTCTAAAATGAAAAGTATTTATCTCGACTATTCAGCAACAACCCCTGTCGATAAGGAAGTATTCAATTCAATGGTGCCATATTTTTGTGAGACTTATGGGAATCCATCTTCCATTCACCGACATGGTCAGATTGCGAAAGCTGCCATTGAAGAGAGCCGCGAGAAAATAGCAAATTTTATCGGGGCTCGCTCGAGTGAATTATTTTTTATGGGTAGCGGTACCGAATCGGACAATCATGCTATAAAAGGGACTGCGGAAATTCTAAAACAACAAGGGAAGAACCATTTAATCACTGTGAAAACCGAACATCATGCCGTATTGGAATCTTGTGATTATCTAATAAAGAGGGATTTCAATGTTACTTTCCTTGATGTGGATGAAAATGGACTTGTTTCAATTCGGGATATACAAAATTCAATTACACCGAAAACCGGATTAATATCCATTATGTATGTTAATAATGAAGTCGGCACAATTAATCCGATAAAGGAAATTGGAGTTATTGCAAAATTAAATAATATTATTTTTCATACAGATGCAGTTCAGGCATTTGGGAAAATGCCAATTGATGTTAGAGAATTAAATGTAGATTTATTAACTATTACAGCCCATAAAATATACGGACCTAAGGGAATCGGGGCATTATATATCCGAAAAGGTTTGGAAATCGAAAAATTGCTACATGGCGGAGGGCAGGAATCCGGAAAAAGAGCAGGAACCGAGAGTACGGCATTAATAGTTGGTTTTGCTAAAGCCGCTGAGTTGGTTATAAAAAATAAAAATTACGAACAAAATAAGTATAAGCATTTTAATGAAGTTTTAAAAAATAATATTCAAAAGGAAATCCCGGAAGCTATATTTAACAATCATCCCGATGTATCGATTCCGAATATATTAAATGTGTCTTTCGATAGTGCGAGAACTATCATCGATGGAGAATCATTAATACAGAATTTGGATTTGGCCGGAATTTCAGTGACCAGCGGATCGGCATGTACTTCAGGAGCTATAAAACCTTCGCATGTATTATTGGCTATGGGGAGGAATTTCGAAACAGCAAAATCAACAGTGCGCTTTTCATTCGGTAGATATACAACCGATGACGAAATCGATTATACTTTTCAGATATTAAAAAAAACTATAGAGCGAATCAGATTGCCGGAAAAAAAATCGTAACGAATATCTTTTGGTTATTTAGTTTTTTCCCATTCTCTTATGGCGATTCCGTATCTAACTCCGCGTTCGCTAACTGTTAATTCTTTGATCTGACCGAATTTCATAAATTCAAGTAAAATCAGTGTCCCTGCGGTAATAATGTCAGCCCTTCCTTCAACCGCTTGTGAGAGTTCCTGAATTTCTTCCGTACGCATTTTGCAGAACTTGCGAAAGATTGCATCTATTTCTTCAAAGGTCAAATTATATCCGCTTATTTTGTCAGCGTTGAATTCTTTTAATCCTTGATGAATTGCTGCTAGTGTTGTTGGCGTACCCGAGACACCTACTAATTTTGAATATTCGAATTGGCATTTGTTGATTTTATTTAACGCGGTATTGATGAAGTCTACTGCAATTCCGATTTCAGATTCTGTCGGTGGTGAATTCAGGAAAAATCGTTCAGTAATTCTAACCGCACCGATGTTCAGTGAATGACCGCATTTGGCTTCAGTCAGTGTCCCCTCTGAAATTTCAGTACTACCTCCTCCGATATCTATCACGGCGATATTTCCTTCGTCGCGAATACCGCTAACGGCACCGCGGTAACTCCAATATGCTTCCTGTTCTCCCGTTAAGATTTCAGAATCCCATCCTGTTTGAGTTTTAATGTATTCTAAAAATTCATCTTTATTAACTGCATCGCGCAGGGCGCTAGTACCGAAGACAACGATATTTTCAACCTTAAATTTTTTAATTTTCTGTTTATATCCCTCCAGAACATCTACAACTCTATCGAAGGCAGGTTTGCCGATTACACCGTCAGCATCAATATTTTTTCCGATTCTGGGAGTTCTCTGTTCAGCAGCGAGAGTTTCAATTTTACCGTTGCCAAATTGTGCTATTAGTAATAATACGGTGTTTGTTCCAATGTCAATGGTTGCAATTTTCATGTGTTATCCGCTTTTTATTTTTCAACTATTCATGGGTTAAATCCGGCTCAACTGCAAAAGCAAGCCACTCACCTTCGGTTAATTTTTCAATTATTTTTAATTTATGCTTCTGTATAGTTTTTATGAAATCATTTTCATCTTGTAACAATAATCCTGAAAACAAAATTTTACTTCCGTTTTTTGCATGCAACGTAATCTCATGGAGTAATTCAACAATTGTTGTCAACATTATATTTGCCAGAATAATATCATACTTTATTTTGAGAGTTTCAGAAAGTGGTTCATCCGATATACGAATACGGTTAGTCAATTCATTTTCAAGAACATTTTCTTTTGCATTTACAATCGACCATTCATCATTGTCCAAAGCCAGACAATGTTCGCCGCCTAATTTTATTGCCGCGATAGCGAGAACACCTGTCCCGGTACCGATATCCAGAACACTATCACCATTTCTTATATATTTTTCAAGTAGTTGTAATGTCAGTCGGGTTGTTTCGTGGTAACCTGTTCCGAATGACATTTTAGGATCAATCTTAATAATTATTCGATTCTCTTTATTTTCATAAGTTGCCCATGACGGTAGAATCGTAAGTTTTTCTCCGATTTCTACAGCCTGAATTGTGCTTTCCCATTTTTGGTTCCAATTTTCTTCTTCAATTTCTTTTATTTTTATATCAAAATTTGATGAAACGGTCTGAAGAAGTATTTTTATATCCTTTTTTAATTGTTCAAACTTTTTCTCATCTAATTTTGATTTATCCATATAGCATAGTAATTCATGTTCGTTGTCGGTAAATCCATGACAACCCAGTTCAACCATTGTCGGTATTAACAGTTCTTGTTGTTGTGGCGGCGCACTTATTGATATTTCCAAATAAGTTTTCATTTATATTTAAAATTGCTGTTAGTAAGATTTATAAATTATATGGAGGAGAAGTTTACCCACTGCCTCTAAACTTTCGGGAGAACATTTGTCAGGTGTATCTTCCATAGTATGCCAGTAACGATTTGAATCATCAGGATAATTAAAATCAATCAGATTTATGGTTTTTATTCCAGCCTGATTCAGGGGTAAGTGATCATCAATAATATCTATACCCAATTTATCTACAAATACCGGAATATTTAGTTTTTTTGCTTCGTTCCAAACTAACTCAACGATGTCGGGGGCATATTTCATTGAAAAACCTTCTTTCGGTATCTCAAGTTGCGCATCGCCGATCATATCGAGTAATATTCCAAAGATAGGGTTATAATCCTGTGATTTATTTTTAGCAAAATATTTAGATCCTCTGAGATATGCTGATATATCCGTTGGCTTTGCATAATCTTCACCATCGAATAAAATAATATCCACTCCTACGGACGGACTATTAGTTTTCATAATTCTCGCAATTTCCAGTAACACTGCAACGCCGCTTGCCCCATCGTTTGCCCCCGGTATGGGCTTATTCCGGTTTTCTGGAATCACATCGTAGGTAGCCCATGGGTGAGTATCCCAGTGAGCACATAATAATATTCGTTTTGCTGCATTCGGATTGAACGTTGCTATGATGTTTGTCAGACGTAAAACCTGATTATCGTATGCAACGTCGGTGAATTTTTGGAGTTTAACATTATCAGCATATTTTTGTAATTCAATTTGCAAATAATCAAGACACTGCATATGACTGTTAGAGTTAGGTACCCTCGGACCGAAGTTTACTTGTGTTATCAAGTAATTAAACGCATTAAGCTTGTCGAAATCAGGAACAGTGATCTCGATATTTTTCTGATCGGAGCCTTTAGTACCTACAGCCATTTTATCTTCACTCGTTTGTGAATTACAACTTAAAAATATGGCTGTTATAAATATGTATATCTGTAACTTCATAGATTTTTATTTAACTTACAAAAATAAAAATTGAAGCGCAAGGAAATGTAGTTTGTTAATAATCAGCCAGAACTGTACATATTTGGTCGATAATTTGGCGGTAATCCCTTGTTTTTCCGATATAATTATTGATGATTATACAAAAAGAAAGCACACTTCCATTTTTTGTGGTAATAAAACCGGCAAGCGAACTTACATCTGAATGAGTTCCGGTTTTGCCGTATAAATTGTTTTTCAGTTTTGAATTTGTGAAGCGATTATTAAGGGTACCATCTATACCTGCAATTGCCAATGAATTTTTAAAACGTTTGAAATATTTTTTTTGATATATATATCCTAATAAATCTGTTGTATTTTTAGCTGATATCAATGAATATCTCGATGCGCCCGAGCCATCGGCAATCAGTATTAACGATGTATCGATGCCGGTTCTGTAGAGAAAAGATTTTAAAAATTTTATTCCTTCAACAGTGCTGCCCCTGGTTCCTGAAATTTCTCTTGATATTGTTTTTAAAAGATTTTCAGCCGCCAGATTATTGCTGTTTTTGTTAATTTCAACAATTATAGTATCTAAATTACGAAATATAGCGCTAACGACATGTCCCTTACTTGTGGTATCAACAATCAATTCTCCTGAAACTCTAATTCCTGTTTTATTTAAATGTTGTCTGAAAAGAGAAAGCAAATATTTCTCTGGCTCCCACAAACTCAATTTAAATTCTTTTCCGCTATCATTAATATGAATATTTCCTGAAATATCAATTACGTTTTTTCTCGATTTTCTCGTAACTCTTAAATTATTAAAATTGTTTGGTTCTCCATTCTGAAAGTTACTCACTGTTAGTGCATCATTATTTATTTCTATCGAAGGAACCAAATCTTCTGCGTAAACAACCGGAGGTTCATTGATGGAATTTGATGGAGCAACTTTTATACTAATTGAATTTCCGTTAATACTCAATGGAGATATGAATGCTGCAAATACCTCCGGTTCGTCATCCCACATCCAACCTTTCCCCCAAAAAATATTGTCAAAATAATATGAATCACCTATGATGTTACCGTCGATTGTTTTTATTCCGGAAATGGTCAATGATCGTGCAAGAATTGCGAGGTCATTAGTGTTCAGCAGGGGATCGCCGTAACCTTTGAAATATAAATTGCCGCATAGTATGCTGTCGTTGACGATGATGTCGCCCGGATTCAATATTAATTCTGTTTTAAATAAGAAATTTGTATCGAGCAATTCATATGCAGATGCGGTTGTAAATAATTTCAAAACCGATGCAGGTCTCAGCAGTCTGTCCGAATATTCATCGTAAACTGTTTTTTTTGCAGTCAGATCCGTGACTCTCATTCCGAATACAGTATGCTTCATCATCGGATTCGCAAGAATTGATTTAATTTTTGAACTTATGCTTTTACCGGATTCTTTCGGCTGGGATTCTGCTGTTGCCGCGATGATTAAAATAAAAATTGTTACCGATATGAGAATATTTAATTGCTTGAATTTAGACAATATTTTTCCTGAGAAGACGTTTAAGTTTGTGTATATTATCCCGGACATTTTTCAATTCGATTTTATTTTTGTTTTTAATTGCTTCTACGCGTTTAATTTTTAGCTGCCGTATTTCAGATTTTATTTTCTTCTTGTCAATCCCGACAACTTCATGATGATGTTTAGCTTCGATACCTAAGGCATGGCAGAGTGCGGGAAGAAGTTTTTCTTTATGCATAGTACTTGATCCCTTAACTGCATCGTGGTCAACGCCTTGTGCGATTTCCCTTAGCTGTGCAACCGTCATTTTACTTAATTGATCATAATTATAACCCATAACTTTATCTCCTCTTAAATGTAATATGAATTAATTTACCGATTACAAGTTTAAAATAATAAGAAAATATAAAAATCTCAAATTTACCTTAAATATTGTAACTTTAAATATTCTTAAACGTAAAATTCAAAAAAAACAAACCAGGTCGCATAAAATGAAAAATATTCTATTAATTCTTTTTTTAATAACAGGCACAGTTATTTGTGATCCAAATGATTCAAAAGTAATTAAGCTCATCAAATCAAATGCTGATGTCAAAGTGGATGGAATAATAGATGATTTCTGGTTATTAGCTGATTCAGTATCGGATTTTCATCAACATCAGCCGTATCATTCGGCTGAGCCTACCAGAAAAACAATCGCAAAACTATTAACTACTAATGATGCCCTATATTGTTTAATGGTCTGTTATGACGAAAAGAAGAATATTCAAAGAAACACCGGAAAACTTGATGAGTTTACAGGGGACATCGTATCATTAATGTTGGATACATTCGGTGATAAGCGAACGGCTTATAAGTTTGCGGTTTCTGCCTCCGGCGTAAGGAGTGATTGTCGATTGTTGGACGATGCCCGTAATAGAGATTACAACTGGGACGGAATTTGGTCCGCTAATTCAAAATTATATGATTGGGGATTTGTTGTTGAAATGGAAATTCCGTATAAGTCAATTCAGTACAATGAAAACATTAACGAATGGGGATTAGATTTCGATCGGTGGCGACCGATTAATAGTGAAGATATATATTGGTGTGCCTATGAAGAAAATGAAGGGCAGAGAATTTCTAAATTCGGGAAATTAGTTCTGAGTGATTTTAAACCGAATATAAAGGGATTGAATCTGGAGGTCTATCCGGTTGCTATTTCAAAAGCAAAACATCTTCGGGGTAACCAATATAAGACCGACCCCGATCTCGGAATAGATATATTTTACAATCCATCTAAAAAACTAACTTTTCAATTGACAGGCAATCCGGATTTTGCACAGATTGAAGCAGACCCATATGATTTCAACATTTCGAGATATGAAAGATATTTCAGCGAACGTAGACCTTTTTTTACTGAAGGGAATGAAATTTTTATGGCATCAGGTCGAGACAGGAACAGTGGTTTTTATTCTCCGCTTGAACTGTTTTATTCGAGACGGATTGGTAAAAAATTACCGGACGGGACGGAAATTCCGCTGACTTTAGGGACGAAGGCTTTTGGTAGAATCAATGACTGGGAATATGGAGGATTTTTAGCGCTTACGGATGAAACTCGGTATATGAATGGTGATAAAATAATGACTGAAGAACGGGCATATTTCGGATCGGCACGAGTGAAAAAACAAATTCTTGATAATTCTTCAATAGGATTATTATTTGTCGGTAAACAGACAAAAAATAATAATTACGGTGTTGTGGATATCGACGGAGCGTTCAGAGGTTCGAACTGGCAGCTTGCCTATCAGTTGGCGCGCTCCTTTAAAAATTCGGAGGGGGATTATGCCATGTCGTCAGGTTTCAGGTTATCAAGCGAAAATTGGATGACTGCTATCCGTACAAGATATATCGGTGAAAAATTCGATATTGATCAGGTTGGATTTGTACCATGGAAAGGCACAGCCGAGTTAACAGGACTTACCGGACCGCGCTGGTATTACGATGAGGGTTATTTACGAGCGTTCTTCATCTACTTCGGAAGTGCGCTTTATTACGAAAAAGTTGATGTGTATACAGACCACGCAGGAATTGTAGGGGTAAATATGAATTTTAGAAATAATTGGGGTTGTGAAGCCACTACAATTTACGGCAGATCTTTAGACAGGGAGAAAAAGTTTCCATATTATGAGTTCAATTTGTCAGCTTGGTTTAATGTTTCTCCCAAATGGAGCGGGAATATTTGGGGAAGTTATTCGAAAACTTATAATTTTAGACGTGATTATCTTGCTTTTTATTCCCGGATCGGCAGTTCTCTCAGCTGGCGTGCGGCTGATATTTTACAGCTTGGGACATCCACAAATATTTACATTGAAGGAAATCCTGAAGGTAAAATCGAAGATATAACTTATAATGCAAGACCCTACCTTTCGATAACACCAATAAATGATTTAAGTATACGTGTTTACGTTGACAATTTGTTTGTTAAATCGAAAGATCAGATCCAGCAATTCATAGTTGGTTTTCTGTTTGCGTATAATTTCCTGCCGAAAAGCTGGATATATCTTGCGATAAACGAAGTACAGGACAGGAGTGAGAGGTACGATACCGGTGGGATGTTACTGCCGAAAGAAATGCACACCACAACAAGAGTGGGAGTATTGAAGGTAAAGTATTTGTACTATTTTTGAAATTGTCAGCAATCAATTTTTTTTATTAATCCGGTCAGATAAATATTCGCAAAATCAATATTTCATCCCCAAACTGTTTACCTATGACTGAATTTTCTCATTTTGTATAAGTCTCTATTATTCCATATATTTATATCAGATTTATCACGAAAAATTCAATAAAAAGGATAAAATGCTTAATCTTGTAAAGAAATTATTTGGAGATCAACATTCAAAAGAAATAAAACGGATTCTTCCGCTTGTTCAAAAAATCAATGAACATTTTGAGGAATACCAAAATCTAACTGATGAAGAATTAAAGGGTAAAACAGCCGAATTTAAACAGCGGATAAAAGAGGGAAATGAAGATATTGAAAAGGAAATTGCTGACCTGCGACAAAAACTTAAAGGTGATTTACTTCCCGAAGAGAGCGAGCAATTATGGGAAACTTTGGATGAACTTGAATCTAGTTTAGATGATTCCATAAAACAGAATCTTGATGAAATACTCCCCGAAGCATTTGCCGTAGTAAAAGAAACTTGCCGCCGTTTGGTTGGGCAGTCTTGGGATATAACCGGTCACAAAATATTTTGGGATATGGTTCCTTTTGATGTTCAACTTATCGGCGGTGTAATTCTTCATGAGGGAAAAATTGCTGAGATGGCAACTGGCGAAGGTAAAACTTTAGTTGCTACGCTGCCTCTTTATTTAAACGCTCTTCCCGGAAGAGGCGTTCACCTTGTTACTGTTAACGATTATCTGGCTCTACGCGACAGCCAGTGGATGGGTAAAATATTTGAATTTCATGGGCTGACCATCGGTTGTATACAGTCGAATATGGATCCCGGTCAACGACGTAAACATTATAACTGTGATATCACTTATGGAACAAATAACGAGTTCGGATTCGATTATCTCAGGGATAATATGGTAATAAATTCTGAAGATTTGGTGCAGCGAAAGCACAATTATGCGATCGTCGATGAGGTTGATTCGGTTCTTATTGACGAAGCCAGAACACCGCTGATCATCAGCGGACCGGTGAGAGGCGAGGATAACAAATTTCAGGAAATGAAACCACGAGTCGATAGATTAATTAATTCTCAAAAATCTTATATCACAAAAATTGTTACCGAGACAGAGAAATTACTGTCAGACGGAAAATTTGATGAAGCGGGTGTTCAGTTATTACGGGCGAATCGGGGTTTGCCAAAACATAAAAAATTAATGAAATTATTGTCAGAACCGTCAAATAAAAAGCTCATGCAGCAAACTGAGTTGGAATATCTTCGCGATCAGTCGCGAAGAATGCACGAGATTGACGATGAATTATTCTATTCGATTGATGAAAAAAATCATTCTATCAATCTTACCGAAAAGGGGAGAGAATTATTAACATCTACAGTTAACGACACTGAATTTTTCATACTTCCTGATGTCGGAACTGAGATTAGTATATTAGAAAACGACACAAGTTTAACGGAAAGCGAAAAACAAAAGAAGAAAGATGAACTGAATCTACGTTATGCCCAACGGAGTGAGAGGATTCATATTGTAAACCAGTTAGTACGCGCTTATTCCTTGTACGAAAAAGACGAGGAATATGTTGTTACCGAAGATGGGAAAGTCGCGATAGTTGATGAATTTACGGGAAGACTATTAGCCGGAAGAAGATATTCCGACGGCTTGCATCAGGCAATCGAAGCAAAAGAAGGTGTAAAAGTCGAAAGGGACATGCAAACTCTTGCTACAATTACATTGCAGAATTATTTCCGGCTTTACAAAAAACTCGCAGGTATGACCGGTACGGCTGAGACAGAGGCGGCGGAATTTTTTGACATTTACAAGCTTGGAGTGTCTGTTATACCAACAAACAAACCTATGGTTCGGATAGATAGCGATGATGTTGTTTACCGTACGATACGCGAAAAATATAACGCTTTGATGGATGAAATTGAAAAAATGAGAGAGGAAAATCGACCTATACTTGTAGGTACTACAAGTGTCGATGTATCCGAGACTTTGAGTCGTATGCTGAAGCGTAAAGGGATTCCTCATAATGTTTTAAATGCTAAACATCACCAGCGTGAAGCTGAAATTGTTACCAATGCCGGTTTGCCGGGGAACGTAACGATAGCAACCAATATGGCTGGAAGAGGAACCGATATCAAACTCGGACCTGGAGTTCGAGATGCCGGAGGTTTACACATTATCGGAACAGAGAGGCACGAAGCCCGGCGTATCGACCGACAATTAAGAGGACGCTCCGGCAGACAAGGAGATCCCGGATCTTCAAGATTTTATTTATCGCTTGAGGATGATTTAATGAGGCTGTTTGGTAGCGACAGAATAGCAGGTATTATGCAGAGACTCGGTTTAAAAGAGGGTGAACTTATACAACATCCCATGATAACTCGGTCTGTTGAGCGCGCACAGAAAAAAGTTGAAGAAAATAATTTTGCCATAAGAAAAAGATTACTCGAATACGACAATGTGATGAATCAGCAGCGAGAAGTTATATACTCCCGTCGTCGCCATGCGCTCTTAGGCGAACGCTTACGCGATGATATTTTGCAGATGTTGAATGGCTTTGTCGAACAGCTTGTACAGAAATATTACGACAACGGTGATATTGACGGACTAAGGGACGAATTACGCTCAACACTTCTTGTCGATTACCAGATTAAACCGGAGAAATGGCAGCAATTGGGTTTTGATGGAGTAACAGAGGATGTTTTCAAGGCAGCTTTTGATTTTTACAAAAGAAAAGAAGAACGTCTGGGTTCCGAAACCATGTCCATGCTTGAAAAAATGGTCACACTTCAAGTTATAGATGAAAAATGGAAAGACCATCTGCGTGAAATGGATGAATTGAAAGAAGGAATTCACCTCAGAGCTTACGGACAAAAGGATCCTTTGATTGAATATAAGGGAGAAGCATTCCGGATGTTTGCTGAGATGCTCGATATGTTAACTACCGAAACGATTACACACGTTTTTAAATTGTTTCCTTCAGCGAGCCAGGAAATTCCCGCCAGGAGAACACGAATAACGCGACAGGAAGAGATGCAGCTCACACACAAATCATCCGTCGGTATGGGCTTGGAAGTAGGCAGCCAACCGGTAAATGCAGAAGAATATAAAAGGCGTGCAGCTGAAGGTCAACCACCAAAACGTCAACCAATACGCGTGGATGAAAAGGTAGGGAGAAATGATCCTTGTCCGTGCGGAAGCGGGAAAAAATACAAACAATGCCATGGACAGTAATTGAATAATGATATAGCAAAAAAAAAAGACGATTTCCGATGCGGTTATGTTGCGATAATCGGGAAACCGAATGTCGGGAAATCCACTCTGATGAATACCCTCCTGGGGCAAAAAATTTCGATTGTAACTAAAAAGCCACAAACAACGCGGCACAAAATATTAGGAATATTATCATCAGAAAGTCATCAGATTATTTTTCTCGATACTCCCGGGCTGATAAAACCAAATTACCTGCTCCAATCGGCGATGATGGATGCTGTAAAAACGGGAATCGATGAAGCCGATGTAATTTTATTTATGATTGATGCACAGGAGATTAATCTCTCCGATAATTTTACCAATGGAATTGATTTTAAATCGATTAAAGATTTAAATAAACCGGTTTTACTCGTAATAAATAAAGTTGATACGATAAACAAACTTCAATTGTTACCGGCAATAGAATTTTATTCTAATAACTATCCTTTTGTTGAGATATTTCCGATATCGGCGCTCAAAGGAGTAGGCACAGAAATCCTTGCCACGAGAATCGCTTCGTATCTACCGAAACATGAACCTTTTTATCCCTTGGACGTGGTTAGCGATGCCAGTGAAAGATTTTTTGTCAGTGAAATTATTCGAGAAAAAATATTTGAATATTTTCAAAAAGAAATTCCATATTCGACATCAGTGGAAATTATTGAATTCAAAGAACGTTCTGATAAAAAAGATTTTATCAGCGCTGATATCTATGTCGAACGTTCCTCACAGAAAGGAATCCTTATCGGGAAATCTGGCGCCGCTTTGAAAAAAGTCGGCGAACTTGCAAGAAAAGATATTGAATTATTTTTAAGCAAAGAAGTATTTTTAGAATTGCATGTGAAAGTGCGTGAAAAATGGAGGGGGAGTGAGGCGTGGCTAAAAAGATTAGGATACAAAGTCAGGTAGCTCGATGAATAATGATAAACTAAAAATTATTTTTGGCTTTGCACTAACTTCGGTGATATGGGGTTCGACCTGGCTAGTTATAAAGATTGGCTTAACAAGCATTACACCATTTTATGGCGCTGCATTTCGTATGGGTGTTGCCGTCCTCTTGATGCTTCTTATAATTAAAATCAGAAAATTACCGATTCCTTTCGATAAAAAATCTGTAAATGTATATATAATGGCTGGATTGTTATCATTCAGTATTCCATTCGCGTTGGTCTATTGGGGTCAGCAGTATATTGCCTCAGGTTTGGCTTCAATTCTATTTGCATTATTTCCTTTTTTAGTAGGAGCATTTTCACACTTCATTCTTCCGGCTGAAAGGCTTAATATTTTTAAAGTAGTCGGTATCATTCTCGGATTTAAGGGTATATTGATTATTTTTTCTGAAGATTTATTGATCGGCGGAGAAACTAACACATTAGGAATGGTGGCAATAGTATTGAGCTGTATAATGCAGGCGTTTGCTTTGGTTTTGATCAAGAAACATGCTTATCATGTTAATCCTTTTCATTTGAACATTACGGGGATGTCAATAGGAGGATTTATAATTCTCATATTTGCCCTATTTTTAGAGAATTTTTCAGAGATCAAATTTGATATGGTTGCAATAGGAAGTGTTTTATATCTTGGAATTTTTGGATCGGTTGTTACATTCACTACATATTTTTGGATGCTCAAGAGAGTCGAAGCAGTTTATCTTTCGCTTCTTGCATTCGTGACGCCGATTCTTGCCGTGATCCTCGGGGCTATCCTTTTGCATGAAAGATTGAGTACACAAATCTTTCAAGGGGGATCGCTGGTTTTGTTTGGGATAATTATATCCAACGGAAAAGACCTTTTAAAATCCATCTATGAGAAAAAATCGTCCGGAACTAATTAAGAGATTATTTTATTATTCATTATAAGAAATTTAAAAAAAATGAAAGTTATGGTGTTAAAATATTTTATTATCTCATTATTAATTATTTACTCATTGTTTCTGCAAGGATTTTCACGGGATTTTATTAATACGGGTAAATTTAAAACGGGGCACAATCTATTATTTTCGGGGAAAATAAATACCCCCAAACCTTACAACGTGCTACATTATAAATTAGACGCCAATCTTGCCATGATCGATAGTAATTTTTCCGGAACAATGAAAATTACGGCACTGATTACAAGTCCGACCGATTCGTTGAGTTTTAATTCATTCGGTTTGACTTTTTCGAGTCTTAAAGTAAATGATTCTTCAGCGTCCTACAAATTTTATCCTTTATTAGAGACTTTCTCTGTTTATCTCCCAAGAACCTACCATCCGGCAGAAACTTTGGAAGTAAAAATAAATTATTCAAGGGATCTCACGATCAACCGGACATGGAATCGCCATGGATATTATTGGTACAGGAAGGGATCGCAATTCGGAATCGAAGAAAACGTTGGATACACGATGTCGGAACCGATTGATGCCAGACGGTGGATGCCATGCAACGATGATCAGGCTGATAAAGCGACGTGTGAGATCAATGCCACGGTACCTGTCGGTTACACAGCAGGATCAAATGGTTTGCTGTTGGGTATAGATAATAATCCGGATATGACTGTAACCTACCGATGGAGGGAAGACCTTCCTATAACTACGTATCTCATGGTGATTACTGCATCTAAATATTCAGAATATACACAACATTACAAGCGGGTGACAAATCCTACTGACAGCATTGAAATAAAAAATTATATTTGGCGGGTTGATTCTGCCGGAACGACATGGAATGCTGTTCAGGCTTTTTCAAAGGTTCCAAGAATGATGGAAGTCTTATCGAATCTATTCGGTGAATATCCTTATGCCAAATATGGTCACGCTGTTGTATATCCGTTTTACTATGAAGGGATGGAACACCAGACACTTTCAACTCTTCACAGGGGTTGGTTGAGTGTAAATGCATATCCGTTTTACGATGACTGGATTGCTCACGAATTAGCCCATCAATGGTGGGGGAACCTGGTGACTTGCAGAACATGGCCTGATATCTGGTTGAATGAAGGTTTTGCAACTTATTCGGAAATGTTGTGGCGTGAATTCAATTATGGAATTTTGAGCCGTGACACACTTTTAAAACGTTACACTCTATTTAATGATGCTTCCTGGCAGTACGCAATTTATGATCCTGTTTCACAGGGCTTAAATCTTTTCACCGGAAATGTATATCATAAAGCCGCGTGGGTATTGCATATGCTTCGGTATTTGGTCGGTGATCCTGCTTTCTTTACAATACTTCATAATTATCGTGATGCTCATTATCATAGCTCTGCATCAACTCAAGATTTTATAAATGTTGTTAATTCGGTTACGAGGAAAAATTACAACTGGTTTTTTGACCAGTGGATATTCGGAAAAGGTTGGTTGAAACTCGCCTATACAACCGGATGGGATTCACAAAATAATAATTTTACAATTAATCTCTTTCAGGAACAAAATTTATCCTGGCCCACATACAAGATGCCCTTTGATATAAAAATATTTTTTCAGGGGTACGACTCAACGGTAACAGTCTGGGATAGTTTGAGAATACAGAATTATAACTTCATCTTTCCGCAACAACCTGACAGTATTCGGATAGATCCGGGGAATAAGGTATTAAAGCAAATCGTCCAACCGTCTGCTTCTGTTGATGAAGATTTAATTAATTTCGGATTTAAATTATATCAAAATTACCCCAATCCTTTTAATTCTAAAACTCAAATCAGATTTAAGATACTTGATTCAGGACTCATCAGCCTTGCTGTGTATGATGTTTTAGGCAGGATTGTATCGGTCATATCAGAAAACGAACTCTATAAACCGGGGGATTACGAAAAATCATTTGATGCCGATAATCTCGGTTCGGGAATTTATTTTTATCAGCTCAAGGTAAATAATCATATTTCTACAAAGAAAATGTTACTGATCAGATAGTATCGAAAAAGTAGCTGGTTCTATAGAATTAATTAACTACAAAACGTAAAAAGGATAAATGGCGCGCTTTAAACTCTTTATAGAATACGAGGGAACCAGATACAGCGGCTGGCAAATTCAGAAGAATGCTCGGACGATACAGGGTAACATTCTGGAAGCGACAGTAAAAATATTCAATACAAACAAAATTGAATTGTACGGTTCCGGAAGAACCGATGCAGGCGTACACGCACTCAGGCAAATCGCTCATCTCGATGTGAACACAATGCTGGCTCCCGAAATTATCAAAATGAAACTTAACGACGAGCTTCCGGCCGACATTAATATTATTGAGGTTGAGAAAGCTCCGAAAAATTTCCACGCAAGACACGATGCAGTAGGAAGAAGTTATCTGTATCATATATCAAGGCGAAGAACCGCTTTCGGGAAGCGTTACGTATGGTGGATAAAAGACAAACTTGATTTTAAAAAAATGCTCTCTGCGGCGGAGTTGTTTGTCGGTATGAAAAATCTTCAATCTTTCACTGCCGATGATCCCGAAGAAAAATCGACAAAGGTGTTAATAGAAAATATTGAGATGAAGGAAGTCGGCGACCTGATACTTATCCGTATTGAGGGCTCGCATTTTCTCTGGAAACTTGTCCGGCAGATTGTCGGTGTGATTGTTGAAGCGGGTAGAGGCAAATTATGGCTTGAAAAAATTGCCGAATATATAAAAATAAAATCGGATGAACCAGCGAAATTTACTGCACCCCCGTCGGGATTATTCTTGGAATGTGTGTATTACAAGGGGGATAAAAAACTTGAAAAAATTGAACCTGTTTTAAATATTGTCCAGTCACAATACAGAAATAAATCCGAAAAGAAATCATGAATGTATATGCAATCGTAATATTAATAGCTTTATTTGCGGAATATATTTTAAACTTCATTTCCAATCTGTTGAATTTGAAGACTCTCAATGCTCCGCTGCCTGAGGAATTCGGGGGGATTTACGATAAAGATGTATATAAAAAATCGCAGTCTTATACACGAACGAGAACAAACTTCGGGCTTGTTGAATCCACATTCAGTATTATAGTTACGCTCCTATTCTGGTTTCTTGGCGGATTTAATTATCTCGATCAGATTGTACGTGCCTGGGAATACGGAAATGTTATCAACGGATTGATATATATCGGAATATTGGTTTTAATGAGATCGCTACTTTCGCTTCCGTTCAGCATTTACTCGACATTTGTTATCGAAGAAAAATTCGGATTTAATAAAACAACACATAAGGTTTTTGTCGCAGATATTATAAAGGGAATTTTACTTGCTGTAGTACTCGGAGGACCGCTTCTGTTTGGGATTTTAGCCTTGTTTGAATATGCAGGCGTTGCTGCCTGGTTTTATTGCTGGATTGTTGCGACGGTTTTTATTTTATTCGTTCAATTCATTGCACCAACATGGATAATGCCGCTGTTTAATAAATTCACTCCGCTTGAAGATGGCGATTTGAAAGAATCAATTATTACTTATGCAAAGTCAGTCAAATTTCCGTTACAGGGGATATATGTAATGGATGGTTCAAAGCGCTCCGGTAAATCGAATGCATTCTTTACGGGATTCGGGAAAAATAAACGTATTGCCCTTTTTGATACATTAATCAATAAGCATACTGTTTCAGAATTAGTAGCTGTTCTTGCACACGAGATTGGACATTACAAGAAAAAACATATTTTGCAGGGAATGGTAATCAGTATTTTGCATATGGGTTTAATGTTTTTCCTGCTGTCGGTGTTTCTCTCGCATAAAGGATTGTTCGATGCTTTTTATATGGAGAATGTTTCAGTATATGCGGGATTGTTGTTTTTCGGTTTGTTGTTCACTCCTATTGAGTTTATACTGTCAATGGGATTGAATGCTCTCTCGCGGAAGAACGAATATGAAGCCGATAGCTATGCAGTTAATACTACAAACCAAACGAAATATCTGATAGACGCACTCAAGAAACTTTCAAAAGACAATCTGAGTAATTTAACTCCGCACCCGTTTTATGTGTTGATGCATTATTCACATCCGCCGGTTGTAGAGAGGGTTAAAGCTATCCGAATAGCGAGTAATAATTAATTTTAATATTTTGTCATTTCCACATTACTTTATAATATATGTCAAGTTTAATTTGTTGAAGTGATCGATGGAATTTTCTCCCTAAAAATTCACACTCTTGTTTTATTATTTGAATATTCTTAAAATATTAAACATGAAAATCGGAAATATAAATATCGAAAATCCTGTAACATTGGCACCAATGGAGTCCATTACAGACCAGTCTTTTCGTTTGATTTGCAAGAAACTTGGAGCAGATATAATGTATACTGAATTCGTTTCCTCCGAAGGGCTGATAAGAAATGTTCGGAAAACGAAATCAAAAATGCTGTTTTTGGAGGAAGAGCGTCCGATCGGTATCCAAATTTACGGAAGCTTAGAATCGTCTATGGAATCGGCAGCAAAAATGGCTGAAAATATGAATCCGGATTTTATTGATATAAACGCAGGTTGCTGGGTTAAAAAAATTGTTGCCCAGGGATCAGGGGCAGGTCTGTTAAAGGATTTAAAAACATTTGAAAAAGTTGTTAAAACAGTCGTCAATGCTGTCAAATTGCCTGTAACCGTTAAAACAAGATTAGGTTTGGATGAGAAAGATATCCGAATAGTAGAGACAGCTAAAATAATTGAAAATGCAGGAGCGGTCTGCCTTACTGTTCATTGCCGCACACGAACTCAGGCTCATAAAGGATCTGTAGATTATAGCTGGATACCGAAAATTAAGGAAACCGTAAAAATTCCAATAATTATTAATGGAGGAATTGTCGATCATGAAACCGCAAAAATGGTATTTGATACCACGGGATGTGACGGGATAATGATTGGACAGGCAGCGATTCATAATCCGTGGATTTTTAAACAAATTAAATCCTATATAAATAATTCAGAAATTCTTCCCGCTGTTTCCATGTCTGAAAAATTTAATATTATGCTCGAACATTTGAAATTATCGGTCCATCATAAAGGAGATGTAAAAGGGATACTCGATTTCCGTAAATATTATTCGGGGTATCTGCACAATTTTCCGAATGCAGCAAAAATCCGGAGTGAACTTATGAAATTTACGGAACTTGCTCCATTGGAAGACGAGATAATGAAAATTCGGTGTCATCTATTAAATGAAAATTAATTATGGATAATAAGAAGGCAGCGGAAATACTTGAAGAAATTGGTACCTTGCTGGAAATTAAAGGAGAGAATCAATTTAAATGCCGAGCATATCACAACGCAGCACGAATCGTTGCGGGTTTAACTACCGATATAGGAGAATTAATACAGGCGGGCGGGTTGAAAAAGATTAAAGGTATCGGAGAAGGATTAGCTGAGAAACTTATCGAATTTGTTGAAACCGGGAAAATCGAATATTACGAAAAGCTGAGAAAGTCTCTCCCCGAAGGGCTAATGGAAATGCTTCGGATCCATGGTTTAGGTCCGAAACGGATAAAAATTTTATACGAACAATTAAATATAAAAACTATCGACCAGCTTGAGAATGCTGCGAAGAATCATAAACTTGAACATCTCGATGGATTTGGGGAGAAGATAGCGGAAAATATTTTACATGGGATTGAATTATGGAAGAAGCATTCGGATAAATTTCTTTATCCAATTGCAAAAGAAGCAGCCGAACGTATTCTTAATACCTTAAAAGAAAATAAATACGTAAATAATATTAAAATCGCAGGGAGTATTCGTCGATGCAAAGAGATAATAGGTGATATTGATATTTTAATCAGCGCAAAATCTTCAGATACAATTAATATCATGGACACTTTTGCATTTCATACTGATGTTGATGAAGTAATCGCAAAAGGTGATACGAAAACGAGTGTAAGATTAAAGTCGGGTATCAGTTGCGACTTGCGCATCGTCAGCGAGATGGAGTTTCCTTTTGCGTTAAATTATTTTACCGGTAGCAAAGAACACAATGTTGAAATGCGCTCTTTAGCAAAGAAATTCGGATTGAGTCTTAACGAATATGGATTTTCTAAAATCGGTTCTGAAACAACTCGGGGCGAATCGAAAGAAGTTGTTAAATGTCGGTCGGAAGCTGATATTTATAAAACATTGAAACTTCAGTATATTCCCCCTGAATTGCGTGAAAATATGGGAGAAATTGATGCTGCGGCTCAACAAAAAATTCCGGTTTTAATTGAGAACAGCGATCTGAAAGGTACTTTTCACTGTCATACTACTTACAGCGACGGTGTAAACACACTTGAGGAAATGGCAAAAGCCGCACAAGATTTGGGTTGGCAATATTTAGGTATAGCCGAACATAGTAAATCGGCTGCGTATGCCGGCGGATTGAGTGAAAAAGATGTTAAGAATCAAATGAAGGAAATTGATCTGTTGAATTCTCGGTTTAAAGATTTTAGAATTCTTAAAGGGATTGAAGTTGATATACATGGAGACGGGAAATTAGATTATCCCGACAGATTATTGCAATCCTTTGATTTTGTAATTTGTGCGATTCACAGCAGGTTTAATCTTTCCGAAAAGGAAATGACTAAGCGAATTATTAAAGGTATGAAAAATAAATTTGTAACAATGCTGGCGCATCCGACCGGACGTCTGCTCCTTGAACGTGAAGCTTATGCTGTAAATATGATTGAAGTTATTTTAGCCGCCGCGGATTACGGTAAAATGATAGAGATAAATTCACATCCATCCCGCTTTGATTTGGATTGGAGAATGTGTAAATTCGCAAAAGAAAACGGTGTGAAATTAGTAATAAATCCGGATGCGCACAATACTGACGGATTGAAGGATGTTTTCTTTGGTGTTGAAATTGCCCGGAAAGGTTGGCTGGAAAAGAGTAATGTTTTCAATACATTTGCTTTAAAAGAAATCAAAAAACATTTAAAAATTTAGGTGGCTTATGCGTAATTTTTTCTGGGGATTTATTTTAATTATTTTTGGAGTCTTATTTCTTCTTGATAATTTAGGGGTCGCTGATTTTGGAGATATTATATCTAATTATTGGCCCGCATTGTTAATAATTTGGGGGATACATATCCTGTTCAGAAAACGAAAATCAAGTCATATCGAAATTACTACTGAGGAAGAAGAGTCGAGTAACGATCTACTGCATCGCTCGACTGTTTTTGGAGATATTTTGATACAAAGTTCATCGAAAAATTTTAAAGGAGGTTCAATCTCTGCAATTTTCGGTGATTGCATTATAAATTTATCAGAAAGCACCATCGCCGAAGGTGAACACAAACTTAAATTCAACTCGGTTTTCGGAGATACAAAAATTATTCTTCCCAAAAATTGTGGTGTCTCGGTTACCGCCAGTTCGTTGATTGGAGATATAAATATACTTGGTGAAAAAACTAAAGGATTATTTAAAGATCTCATTATAAAATCCGAAAATTATGATTTATCTCCTCAAAAAATTAGGCTGCATATTTCACAGGTATTCGGAGATCTGGAAGTAGTCCAGTAAAAATAGAATTATATGTCCGGACATGTAAAAAAAATATTATCATATTTAAAGAAAAAATATCCGGAAGCTAAAACTGCACTCGTTCATAAGAATCCTCTCGAAATGTTGATAGCAACAATTTTATCAGCTCAATGTACAGATAAAAGAGTGAATATCGTGACTGCTGAATTATTTAAAAAGTATCATTTTGCTGAAGATTATGCTTCAGCTGATAGAGCTGGTTTGGAACAGGAAATTAAAACTACCGGATTTTACCGTGCAAAGGCGAAGAATATTATTAATTGCTGCAGTGCAATTGTGAAAAACCATGGAGGCGAAGTTCCTGAATCGATTGAAGATTTAGTTAATCTTCCCGGCGTAGGAAGGAAAACCGCCAATGTTGTGTTAGGAGCTTCTTTCGGAATCGCTTCGGGCGTCGTAGTCGATACGCATGTAAAAAGGCTTTCGCAAAGATTGGGTCTGACTAAAAATGAGGATCCCGAAAAAATAGAGAATGATCTAATGAATATTATTCCTAAAAGTGAATGGATATCTTTTGGGAATTTACTGATTTGGCACGGAAGGGAAATTTGCAAATCACGAAAACCAAAATGTCCGGATTGTGGTTTAAGTGTTATATGTCCGTCTTTTCCGAAGTTTGTAAATAATTCAAAATATAAAGAATAATATTAGACATGGAAGTTTTTAACAAAATAATTACGGGGAGGTACAAATCTTTATTTGAAAATAATCCATTACCCATCTGGGTGTATGATAAAAATACAGCAAAAATATTGACCGTAAACAAAGCAGCGGTTGAAACATTTGGATACAGTTGTGAGGAGTTTTTAAATTTTACCGCCTATGATCTCAGACCCAAAGAAGAACATATTAAATTAACTGAATTTTTGGGAAAGAGCATAGAAAATTTAGAAAAATCAGGTTTATGGAAATATCGAAAAAAAAACGGAGAGTTACTTGCAGAGATAATTGCACAGGATGTTTTGTTTGATGGGTCAGTAACCAGAATGGTAATGCTTTATGATGTTACCGATAAAATCCGAAGTGAACAAGAATTAACAAAAAGAGAGAATTTATACAAAACTTTAATAGATTCAGTTGACGATATAATTGTTTTATTTGACCTTCAAGGGAAGATAATAGAGGTCAGCAAACAAACCGCTTCACTCTATGGTTACGATACGATAGATGAGATGTTGCTTTATTCAGAAAATGGATTCGATTACGTAGTTCCGGAAGATCGGGACAATGTAAAAGAGTTATTGAAAAAACTTTTCAAAGAAGGGTCGATTCAGAGTCTTGTTATCAATATGATTAAAAAAGACCTGAGTATATTCAAGGGGGAAATTAATTTTTCAGTAATCCATGGTGAGGATGGAGATCCCAGATATGTTTTGTCGCTCATAAGGGATGTTTCAAAAAGAATTAAAGCCGAAAAAGATTTAGAATACCGGTATAAGATTGAACAATTGATATCAGAAATATCTAGTTTTTTTATAAATCTGCCTGCTCAGGATATTGACCTCGGAATATACAATGCTTTGGTTTCTGTCGGAGAATTTTATCATCTGAAAAGTTGTAGTATCTGGGATTTATCAGAAAAAGATAGTTGCATATCGATGTCCTATGAATGGGTATCGGAGGGAATCCCTAATATGAAAGAAAAGTTACAAAATATTTTCCTCAGTTCGATTCCTTGGGGTGCTGAAGTTCTCCGGAAAAAAGAAATAACTGTAATCAATCTGGATAATATTTTACCAAATGGTACTTTTGAAACGGATATTTTCTCAAAACGAGGTATTAATGAATCATTAGCGATACCACTTGTCTACGAAAATCATTTGATTGGATATTTGACTTTAACAACTTCAGAGGTAAAAAATTGGATTAGTGCCGACAATGATTTGTTTAAGATTTTGGGTGAAATTATAGTAAATGCCTTAGAGCGTAAAAAAAATGATACAGAGCTCATAAAACTTTCAAGTGCAGTCAGACAAACCGCCGATAGTATAATTATAACAGATAAAAATGGAATTATTGAGTTCGTGAATCCATCGTTTGTTCAGCTAACCGGATACAGTCAGGATGAAGTTATCGGTAAAAAAACAAACATTCTTAGATCGGGAAAACATGACTCAAAATTTTATCGAAAACTTTGGGAAACAATAACCAGCGGGAGAACATATCAAACTGAATTTATTGACAACAAAAAAGACGGGACTACTTTTCTACAAGACTGTATCATCACACCGATTAAAAGTAATAAAGGTGAGATTATACATTTTGTTTCTACGGGACGTGATATTACCGAACGGAAACGAATCGAAGAATTTCGAAAAAGATTGGGTGCTATTCTTGAAGCAACATCCGACTTTGTATCGAGCGCAAATTTGGAAAGTAACATTCAATTCATCAATCGCGCAGGACGAAAACTTGTTGGAATTGGTGAGCATGAAAACGTAACTAACCTAAAAATATCAGATTTTCATCCAAAATGGGCATACAATTTAATTAGGGAATTTGGTATACCAATTTCAATACATGAAGGAATTTGGACAGGAGAAACTGCTCTGCTCACTCGTAATGGTGATGAAATTCCCGTTTCACAAGTAATAATCGCACACAAAGATTCTTCAGGGAATGTGGAATATCTTTCCACAATAATCCGCGATATAACTGATATCAAAAAAGCTCAAGATGATTTACGTCTAAGCGAAGAGCAATACCGCTTGTTAGTCGAAAATCAATCGGATATTATTGTCAAGTTTGACTCGAACTGGAAATATTTATATGTAAGTAATACATTTTATGATGTTTTTGGAAAAACTATTGATGAATTACTTGGAACTCAGTTCAGTTTGGAACAGATGAATGGATCAAAAGATCAGTCACAATTGTATGATTCGGTTTTTAAACCACCCTACACATGTCTTATCGAGAGAAAAGAATTAACAAGATTCGGCTGGAGGTGGATTGCCTGGTCGTTCAAAGCTGAATTAAACGAGCATGAAAGAGTACAAAGCATAATCGGAGTCGGACGGGATGTCACCGATAAGCAGGTTGCAGAAGTTAAACTTGAAAATGCTTATAAAGAATTGGAACAACGAGTAGATGAACTTGAAAAATCCAGGTCAAATATACAAAATTTGTTAAATGAGGCTAATGAAAGAAAACAACAGTTAGAAAAACTTTCAAGAGATTTGGTAACTACAGAAGAGACCGAACGTAAGAAATTTGCAATTGAATTGCATGATAGTTTGGGACAAATATTGACTTCCATAAAATTAAATCTTGAAATGGCAAATCCTGGATTTAAGAAAAATATTAATGATTCCAAAAAATTTCTCGATGAAGCCTACAATCTGACAATTACAGCAATGCAAGAGACTAAAAAATTATCTTATGATTTACGTCCGGCAGTTCTTGATGATTTCGGATTAGGTGCAGCAATAAAAATGCTTATACAACAATTTGAACCTGCAAATGAAATTACAACCGAATTATCATTAGAAATAGGAGAACATAGATATGATCCTATAATTGAAGCTGCTCTATACCGGATTATACAGGAGTTACTAACAAATATTTCAAAGCATTCAAAAGCCTCAATTATATCTGTTCAATTGATTCATCGTGACGATTTATTAGCTCTCAATATCATTGATAATGGAATCGGATTTGATGTCAGGGAGGTTTTAAAAGCCCGAAACGAGGAAATCCATTTTGGCTTAAGAAATATACGGGAGAGGGTTGAATTTTTAAAAGGGAAGTTATATATTGACTCAAAGCAGGGTATCGGCACCGAAGTAACAGTCGAGATTCAATTATAACAATGATTAAACATGCGGGATAAAAATAATATCAAAATATTAGTTGCCGATGATCATAACTTAGTTCGTGAAGGGATAGTATCCTTATTGAAGAATTATGATGAATTTGAAGTTGTCGGGCAATCAGCTGACGGGGCAGCTGCTGTAAAGCTGGCAAAAGATCTACAACCGGATGTAGTTATCATGGATTTAAGTATGCCTGTGTTGAACGGATTAGAAGCTACGTATCAAATTAATCGAGATGTTCCGGAATCAAAAGTATTAATACTATCTCAGCACGAAAATGAGGAATACGTAATCGAAGTATTAAAAGCTGGAGCAAGTGGCTATATATTAAAAAGTTCGGTTTCTGAGGAATTAGTAAATGCGATTAACAGAATTATAAAAGGTGAAAAATTTTTCAGTTCATCGATATCAAAAATGATCATGGATGATTATATTGCAAAAGCACAGGGAATGGAGAAAAAGAGAAGTACAGTTGACCTTACCCACCGTGAAAGGGAAGTTCTACAATTGATTGTAGAGGGGAGTTCCAACCAGGATATAGCAAATAAGTTGTTTATCAGTATCCGAACAGTCGAGTTTCATAGGGCAAATATTATGCACAAGTTAAATATTCATGATTTAGCGGGTTTGGTAAAATACGCAATACAGAAAAAAATTATAGAAATTGATATATGATTATTGAAATATTCTAGATCAGGAATTTGTAAAATAACCTGAATCTTAATATCTTGTTTTAAGAGGGTGCAAAAATGATATGAACAAAATTAATATTTTGGTAGTTGATGATTCTGAAAATTTTAGGGAGATTATTTTTGATTTTCTAAAAAATCAAAAAGAGATCAACGATGTAAAATGTGTTGGTTCTGGTCCCGAAGCAATTGAAATTCTGGAAAATTATTCCCCCCATGTAATTTTAATGGATATCGTAATGCAAGGGATGAACGGTTTTGAAGCTTCAATGATAGTAAGGGAAAATCACCCGGCGATGCCGATAATTATTTTGTCGGGTAATGAGGTGACTGATTCCCGTGCAGTTATAGAAAAAATGAGCTTAAACGGTTTCGTTAATAAAATAAATGTAGTTACTGAATTGATGCCTGCAATATTTAAATCTGTTAGGTAATACCTAGTAGAATTACCAGTTTTAAATTATGTAATGATACCTATTGCCATAGAATGAAACTTTGATTATAATTCAGTAGCAGAGAGCAAAAGGCATTAGTAATAAATTATATAAATGTAAAAATATTTGGGTAAGTATCATTCCTCCCGTGATGCTTTAAATGAAGCCTGTCCGTGCGGTCCTACCCCCTTAACGCGCGGGCAGAGCTTCGGCCCGATTTTTTAATCCTCTGAATTCTTTCCGTTCTACTAGTACCTAGTATTAATAACAGTTAACAATTAAGTAGTTTAACTTATTGAATTAATTATCAATTGGTTTTATTTTACAATAAATAGGAAAATCATGAAATATATAAAGAACGTTCTTGTAATAGACGATAACGAAATAGAGGCGATGGCTTTAGTCGAATTTCTCACCGCTCACGGCTTCAGGGTTGGATTAGCGCCTGATGGTGAATCTGCAATTGAAACAATCTTGGAAAAAGAGATCGACTTAGTAATTATGGATTTGTTATTGCCTGATATTTCAGGAATTTCTTTAGTGAAAAAATTGAAAGCTGCTCAACCCGATACAGAAATACTTGTCAAAACTTCGTTGCAGGATTTAGAATTAGTTAATACGGCGATGCTTAACGGAGCCAGTGGCTTTATTACAAAACCTATCGACCCTCATCAGGTTTTGTTTTTATCGCTTAAATGCCTCGAGCGGAGGTGGCTGCGAAAAGAATGCAGCCGTCTGATGTTAGAAATTGCAATTTCTGAACACAAATATAACGAATTAAAAGAAAGAATTAATATTACCTCCTGATTTGTAATGGCAAACAAAACCAAACTCTCCAAAACACTTCTGATTGCTGATGATAATGATATATTCAGAAGAACTCTATTAAGGTTTTTGGAAGAACAATATAAGTACAGGATATATCAGGCATCTAATGGCAAAGAAACACTCCATCTCGCGAATAATATTTTACCGGATGTTATTTTGCTAGATATCAATATGCCCGATATGAACGGATTGGAAATTGCTTCTCTTCTTAAAAAACAAGTTCCGACTGTTCCGGTAGTAATATTAACAAATTACGATGAAATCGAATATAGGGATGAGGCAAAAAAATCTTTTGCGGATGCCTTTGTAATAAAGAAGAATTTAATTTCTGAACTTCCTGAAATTATTGATACGTTACTATTAAATTAGCGTCCATTCACTTTTTAAAAATCTTAAATTTTAAGTTTTTTATTCTTGAAAATTTGTTATATTATTGTTGATGGAAACATTCTCATTCACAAATGTTAATTTTATTGTCATTGGAATATTTGTCGGTGTTGTATTTATTATTATCGCCCTCCAGGTAAAAAACCGAATTGCCTCCAAGTTTTTGCATTATATAAAAACCAAATTTGGAAAATACAGTCAGCCCTGATCCAATATTCACTTCGTGGAATCCGATCGAATTAAGGTTGTTTGTATGTTATAGCGCTGTTTTGTATATTTTTGCAAAAATTCCTATATAAAGCGGCGAAATGATAATAATGAAATTTGGCGGCACTTCCACAAAAGATGCTGCTTCTATGCTAAACGTGACTAATATTGTCAAGTCTCACATCGAAAAAAAACCTGTAGTTGTCATATCTGCAATCGCACAAGCTACAAATATCCTTGAAAAAATAAGCAACTCAGCTAGAGTTGGAAACAAAAATGAGGCTGAATTTTTATTGGATGACCTCATTCAAAGACATGCAAATATAATTAATGAGGGATTAAAAAATAAGGTATCTAAGCAAATCTGCCTCGATAAAGTCAACACAATTAAAGAGGAATTGAAAGAATTAATTTCCGGCGTTGTAATCTTAAAAGAATTAACACCAAAAATTCTCGATCGTTTTTATTCCTATGGCGAGGTGTTGTCGTCATTGTTAATCTCATTCATAATGAAGGAAAATGGTATTGCAGCAGAATGGGTAGATACACGCGAATTCATGTTTACCGATGATAGTTTCACACAAGCGAAACCGATCATGGGAGCGGTGAGTGAAAAACTGACATCACTACATAAAATTCTGGCTAACGAAAACAAAACAATGGTAACACAAGGTTTTATTGGAGTTACAACAACAGGCGATAGAACGACTATGGGGCGTGAAAGCTCAGATTATTCGGCTGCAATTATCGGAACCGTGTTGAATGCTGAAGATATTCAGATATGGACGGATGTTGACGGAGTGTTAACAGGCGATCCTGCAATAGTCGATCAGCCCAAAAAAATAAAATTACTCACATTTGAAGAAGCATATCATCTTTCGATGTGTGGAGCAAAAGTGTTGCATCCGAACACGATGCTTCCGGCTCAGGGGAAAAACATACCGATTCATGTCTTTAATTCAAAAAGACCTGAGGTCTCAGGGACTTTAATTTGTTCATCTGACGATCAATATGCTAAGTCGGGAAACTCCGTTCTCAAATCCATCACATCGAAAAAAAATATTATTTTTCTTCGTATCTCACCGAAATACAGATATAGCCCTTTTATTTTTTGGGCTCACGTTGATAATATATTAGACAAACATAATCTCATTCCACTAGTTTCTGCTACGTCGGAGTACAGGTTTTCAGCCGCTTTTGATGGCAAATCTGTAATTGATTCAGCAGTTGTTGAACTATCGGAGATAGCATTTGTGGAAACTGAAAGTAAACTCGTTCTGATAAGTTTGATTGGAACAAATCTCGACAAATCAAAAACGATAATTCAGGAAACAATGACTATATTAAATCAATACGACATAAAATATTTTTCTGCCGGTGCATCGGATATATGTATTACCTTCCTCGTCGAGGAAAAATATGCGGATGAGATAGTGAAAAAAATGCATTGGGAATATTTTGAAAAAACAATTTAGATAAACATTTTTTTGAATCATTAGATCGGAAACAGGAAATAAATAATTGAAAGTATTTCTTAGAATATTAAGGTATATCAAACCTTACAAAAAGACAGTATTTATATTAATTTTTTCAATGCTGCTTTATGTAGTATTGAATATCTTCTCTCTTGCACTTATAGTTCCTCTTATCGATGTAATCTTCACTGATGTGACTGAAGTTGCAGACACTATAGAGTTCAATATTTCGAAGGGGAATCTGAAAGATCAAATAATGGGGTGGTTATATCACACTCTCGGGCAGTATCCTAAAACCGAAGCTCTTTTTTACGTTTGTCTTGTCATTGCTTTAGGTTTTTTATTTAAAAATCTTACAAGCTATTGGCAAATGTATCTGAACGCAGGATTGGAGCAGGGGATTCTTAAAGATTTGCGAAATGAAATTCACAGACATCTTCATAAACTCTCTTTACACTTTTATATGGCAAGGAAAAAAGGTCATCTTATAAGTATGATTATGAATGATGTCAGGTTGATGACCGAATCGATTATGGCATTATTAGGGACCTTATTCCGTGATCCACCAACAATAATTACAAGTATAATAATTTTATTTATTTTTAACTGGAAATTAACACTGACAATATTTCTTGTCACGCCGATTATGGGTTTTGTTATAGGTAAAATCGCCGACCGGTTAAAAAAATATAGCACTCAGTTCCAGGAAAAGATGTCGGAAATTACATCGTTGCTCGACGAAAGTATTACGGGGGTCCGTGTAATAAAAGCTTTTAAGATGGAGAAACATGAAATTGAAAAATTCGAATCGCATACAGGAAAACTTTATCGGGTATTTGTCCGCTTGTTGCGGATACGAAGCATCTCGAGTCCATTGAGCGAATATTTTGGAATATTAATCGCCGTAATAGTTTTATGGTTCGGTGGTTTGGGTATCATCAATCAAACAAGCCCGATGACTGCAGGACAATTCATTTTTTATTTAACAATTTTAATTTCAATGCTACAGCCAATTAAAATGATGACTCAGGTTTTCAATACAATAAAAGAAGGTATGGCTGCGGGAGAGAGAGTTTTTGGAATTCTGGATATCAAACCGAGGATATTTGATTCGGTTAACGCTGTAGATATAAAATCATTCAATGACTCGCTGGTTTTTGAGAATGTTTCATTTAAATATGACACAAGCGATTTGGTTTTGAAAAACGTAAATATTTCAGTTAAAAAAGGAGAGATCATTGCAATAGTTGGTCCGAGTGGTTCTGGAAAATCGACATTGGTAGATTTAGTCCCGAGGTTTTACGATCCGCACGAAGGGAAAATTACTATTGACGGAATAAACCTGAAGGAAGTGAAGCAGGAATATCTCCGTGATCTGATGGGGATTGTTACACAGGAAACAATTCTTTTCAACGATTCCGTGGCTGCGAATATAGGATATGGAGTAAAAGATGTGCTAATAGAAAATATTATTGAAGCCGCAAAAATCGCCAACGCGCATAACTTTATAATTAAATTACAAGATGGTTACGACACGATGATCGGGGACAGAGGAATTAAATTATCAGGCGGAGAAAGACAACGATTATCGATTGCACGAGCGGTTTTAAAAAATCCTCCCATACTGATTCTTGACGAGGCGACTTCCGCACTCGACCCGGAATCGGAAATGCTGGTTCAGGAAGCTTTGGAAAGACTGATGAAAAACCGGACGAGTTTCGTTATTGCGCACAGGTTTTCTACAATTCAGAATGCTGATAGAATTATTGTTATGCAGAAAGGCAAAATTGTTCAAACAGGAAGGTACGCGGACTTAATAAAAGAAGAGGGAGTATTCAAGAAGTTGTATCAGCTTCAGTTTAGGATGTAAATTTATTTTATCAACTTAAAATTTTTATATTCCCCTAATCTGACATCAAACTTATCTTCCAGGAATTTCAGGAGTGAATTTTTTAAATTGAATTTATTACGGATTTCCGGAGAAAATTTCCAATTATATTTTTCTATCCTCTCCTTCATCACTTTCGGATGGGAATCATTGTATTGGTTTAATTCATCTATTGCTGAATAATCAAACTCAGCTACATTCGGAATATTATCTTCAACCCAATCGTCATTATGCCAAAGTTTATTGAATGATTTTATTTTTTCATGCATTTTTTGCGGATGTTTCACCCAGCCATAATGAAATACATACGCATCTATCATTTTCACTCCCATCTTCCTATCATTTATCCGGAATCCCTGAGCATCTTTCCAGGATTTCACGCCTATTCTATTTCGGACAATTCGTATTTCCTGACGGTACCAATTTCTTGAACTTGCAAAATAATCGTAACTGCCGTAAAAGTGGAGGTATTTCAGAAGTAGTCCTTCAACATTTTTATTATGGAGATTATTCTCCATCTCTTCAACGATTGTCGGTAAATATTTTTCGTGTATTACCTCGTCTGCCTGTAGATAAATTCCCCAATCGCCTGTAATTTGTTTAAGGGCAATATCGGTTTGTTGTGCGAGTATTTTGCCGCCGATCCTAAGACTTTCGTCCCATTCAGTCTGAATGATAGATATTTTGGGCTCATTCAGTGATTGTATTTTTCCTAAAGTCTCGTCATCTGAATTTCCGACTGCAATAATATATTCATCGCATATCGGAAGAATAGATTTTATAGATTCAATGAATGGATAATCAAATTTTATTCCGTTACGGACGAAAGAGAAACCGCTGATTTTCATAATCACACAATATTTGGAAGTAAATAAAAAATTTGTTTAAATATACAAAATTATACAGAAATACAGAATAATATATGAATATTGTACAGCTATCACATTATAAGTTACCGGCGGAGAAATATGGCGGAACCGAGCGTGTGATTTACTGGAACTCAAGGGCATTGTCGAAACTTGGGCACAAAGTTTATCTGATAGCTCCGAGAGGAACAAATGTTGACGGTGTGGAAGTGATTGAATATGACGGTAAACTTGGAAACAATCTGAGGATTCCGGCAAATGCTCAGGTAGCGCATGTACAATACACTCCGGATTTTGAAATAAATATTCCTTATTTGATTACAATCCACGGAAACAAAAAGCGTGATGAAAAATTTTTACCGAATACGGTTTTTGTCAGTAAAAATCACGCGCTCAGGCATAATTCCGTACATTACGTTCACAACGGTTTGGACGTTACCGAATATGTGTATAATGAAAACAAGGACGACTATTTTTTATTTCTTTCCAAAGTCAGCAGAAAGGAAAAAGGAATTGATACTGCAAAAAAACTTGCAAGGCGTATGGGTATCAACCTGAAAATCGCGGGAGGTCGCGGATTTTCATTTTCGAAAAATATAAAATACTATGGAGAAGTTGGTGGAAGCGTAAAGGCAGATCTGATTGCCGGGGCAAAAGCTCTTTTATTTCCGATTGACTGGGAAGAACCGTTCGGATTGGTTTTAATCGAAGCTCTTGTCAGCGGAACACCCGTCATTGCTACTCCGCGGGGTGCAGTGCCGGAAATTATTACACCCGAAACCGGTTTTATTTGCCGAAATGCAATTGAAATGGAAAAAGCAATCGATAATATTAATACCATTAAGCCGTCAAATTGCAGAAAGCGGGTTCTCGAAAATTTTACGGATGAAATCATGGCGCAAAATTATCTGAAATATTATAACAAAATTATCTCAGGTTCGCTTCATGAAAAATAATTTCGGATTTATAATTCTTCCTAATCAAAATATTTACACAATATTAAGGGCAACTTTGTTTTTATTAGCCCTTTTTATTTTTGTGCGGATTTTATTTTTAATACAGTATTATCAAATGTTTGAATCGGTATCGGCTTCAGATATCGCCATTTCTTTTTTAATCGGACTCCGTTTTGATTTATCTTCAACGATGATGCTGGGGGGAATATTCTTTATCCTGTTGCAACTCCCCGGAAGATTCAAATTTAATTTTAAATATAAGAGAGCTGTATTGATTTCTTTTTTTGTTATTGTCATTTTAGCATTATTGACATCCGTAGGCGACTTGTTTTATTATCAATTTTCGAAAAGACGGTTATCGTACGAAATTTTTAATATTTTGAAGTCAGTTCCTGAACTCGGTGTGATGATCTTAAAGGATTATGTAATAGAATTAATAGTTTTTATCGGATTTTTGATTTTTTTGGCTTACATGTGGTTAAAAATACTACTCGTTAAACAAATTACTGAATATCGTGGTAAAGTAAACGACATTATTTATTTAATTCTAACAGCCGTATTGATTATTATTTCAATTCGCGGCGGTTTTCAACTGAAACCGTTACGAGAAAGCTACGCTTTCCGAAATGACAACATAATATTAGGACACTTATCCCTGAACGCTGTTTTTACTTCTATTAGAACTCTTAACCGTGGTGATATGGCGGAAAGTAATTTCTTTCTTATGGAAGAATCAATCAAAAAAGTAAGAAAGATGGTACTGGATTCGGACGAAATATTTTTAAATGATGAATTTCCTTTGATGCGTCAACAAAATGTAGGATCCTCTAACAATAAAAAACCGAATATTGTGATTATCGTTATGGAAAGCTGGCCCGGAAACTTATTTGAAAATAAATATTCGAAATATAATCCGACTCCGAATTTTAAAAACATTTCTGAAAACGGAATATATTTCAAAAATTTTTACGCTTCAGGGCAAAGGACAATTCAGGGAATTCAGGCAATTGTCGGATCTATACCGAATGTCGCTTATGATGATATTCTTGGCAGTCCGATTGAACAAAACCGTTTAAGGCCTCTAGGTGTAATTCTAAAAGAATTGGGGTATCAGACAATTTTTATACATGGGGCAAGGTCTGGTTCAATGGGATTTAACGCGTTTTCTAAATTATCGGGTTTTGATAAATATATTTCGAAAGACGATTTCGACTTTCCTGACACAAAAGATGACGGAACGTGGGGAATTTTCGACCATTATGTTTTTGAAAGAGCAAATAATGAATTCAACAAAATGAAAGAACCGTTTCTTGGATTGATAATGAGTTTAACATCGCATGCTCCATATCCTATCCCTTCAGAAGATTTTTTGTTTTATGAAAAATCAATCGCTAATTACAAATGGTTGAATTCATTGAGGTACTCTGATTGGAGTTTAGGAAAGTTTTTTGATGAAGCAAAAAAATCTGATTATTTTGAAAACACTATTTTCCTCATCACGTCTGATCACGCAGAAGGGACGAGCGAAAAAACATTTGACGAATTATTCAGAATACCATGTTTATTATATTCACCAAAATTCCTTGAGCCGAGGATTGATTCAGTTGTAAGAAGTCAGGTCGATGTTCTACCGACAATTATAGATTTTATGGATTCCGATATTTCACATTCTTCTTTCGGGATTTCTATGTTGTCTGATATTGATGGATTTGCTTTTTTAAATACGGGAAATATGTTCGGCTGGAGGAGGGAGAATTGGCTTTTAATAGGAGATAGAGAAAAAAACATCGGATTGTATGATTTGAAAAGTGATCCTGAATCTGGAAATAATATCTTGAATGAGTACCAAGATATTGCTGAAAAATTGAGGGAAGAAACTCTTTCGTATATTCAGGTAGGTACAAGCTTATTGCGTGAAAATAAAGTTTATCGTTAATTTTGTTATAATTGACTTTCAGTGTTATCTTATTTAATTTAAAATAAACGTCGTTGGGAAATTTGTTATATAGTTGAAAGGAGAATGATATGAAATACCTTGCAATAAAGATATTCCCGGTTGTTCTTATTTTTACTTGCAGCATTTTTGCTCAAAATGATATAAGTCGGTTAGAAAATTCTATCACACATAAGATAATGACGGCATATGAAGAGGGTAAAATTAGCTCCTCAACTATGCTCGCGAACCGTATTTACGCTCTGTCCAATCTCTCCAAGTTGGATCCAGAATTTTCAATTAATATTCCGGTTGTGGAAAAATGTGCTACAACGAATGTTTTAGAATTAGTAAAAAATATTGATGACCTCGTGTCAAAAGGGGAGATATCGTATGATGAATCAAAAGAATTTCTGGAGTTATTAGCTCGTCCCGCAAAACAAAAATATTTTGAATCCCCAAGTGGCAAGTTCAGAATTC
>CAYTID010000009.1:38195-42980 GCA_964437735.1 uncultured Ignavibacteriaceae bacterium
ACAGGAACTCATACTGTTTATCAGCCAAGTGTAGATATTAATCCGGCTGACGGTCACCCGGATTATGTTAACCGCGCCGGTGAAATTTTTGATTTTTGCTATGTATATCAGGTCGATACAATGGGATATACACCTCCTCCTTTTGATGGAACAGTGGGGGGCGGTGCTAATCAATATGATGTTTATCTGCACAAATATTCAGGCGCTTACGGAGTCACATTTTCAGACGGATCAGTTACAAGTTATGGAACACCTCCCCGCACTGCATACAAGAGTTACATATTTGTAGACCCGACTTATGACGGTTTCGGTTATGCAGACAGACTTGAACCATTAAAAGTAACAGCAGCACATGAATATTTCCACGCAATTCAATTTGCATATAGCATCAGCGCAGGTGGTTGGTTTATGGAAATAAGTTCTACATGGATGGAAGATATTTTGTATGATGATATAAATGATTACAGATTATATTTACCACATTTTTTTAATTATCCTCAATATGGCTTAGATAAAGAAAATGGCGCTCATGAGTATGCTGCGTGTATTTTTGGTCATTATATTTCAGAAAATTTTACAAATTTCAGAATGAGACGAATATGGGATAACACAGTTAATGCCGGAGCTGGATCTGCGATGAGTGCTATTGAAAATGCTTTGTTGGAAATCGGGACAAACCGCTCAGATGTATTTTCGGATTTTACAGTTTGGAATTATTTAACCGGGGCCAGGGCAAACGGGACTCATCTTACTTACAGTGAGGGGATGTACTTTCCTTCAATAAATATTGCGGCAACTTATTCTGCATATCCCGTGTCGGAAAAATCTTCAAAGTTAGAATATCTTTCAACTTATTATTATCATTTCAATCCTATTGTAGCTCCAACTAATCTGACTTTAAGTTTTAGTCAAATCCAAAGTTCAAGTTGGAAAGGTAAGGTTGTAGTCGATAGTTCCGGTGTGTATAAATCTTATAATATCGATCTTTCGTCCGGGTCAGGAACAGGAAAAGTATTGTCGTTTCATAATAAAACCAGAGCTGTATTCATTCCGGCGAGGGTTGCCTCATCAGGGAATGACCTCTCTTATAATTACGGTGCGACGCTTCAAAATTTACCAACAGTTATTGCTCCTAACGGCGGTGAAATATTAACAACCGGTTCGGTGTATAATATCACCTGGACTTCATCAGGTATCTCAAACGTAAAAATAGAATATTCAACTAATGCGGGTATCAATTGGATAACTATAACACCAAGCGCGCCTGCATCTCCTGCTTCATATTCATGGTCGGTAGCTAATGCACCGACTACACAAGGATTAGTGAAGATATCGAGTACAGCGGATGTGGATATTTTTGATATCAGTAACAATCTATTTTCTATTAAACCCGTAAAAGATATTGATATTCTTTCTGTCACTCTCACGTCAATTGATTCACCATACTTTGTTGTAAATCGGGCAATGACCGTTTCAGCTTTGATCAGAAACAACGGCACAGAAACGAATCCCGGTTCAGTATTATTAACTTACAAAGCCGGGTCAGTTCCGGGAACATCTGGTGACGGGACAAATCAGGTGTTTACTCCGGTATGGAGCGGATCTCCTGCAACAGCAACTATTACGTTTTCAAGTCAATATTCACATTCCACCCCAGGCATATTTTCAATGTTTGTAAAGGCTTTTCATACCGGTGATCAGAATAGTTCCAACGACATCAATTCGAAATCTGAAAACATTTTGGAGGAAACCAGAATAAATTTATCTGCCGACGGCGGTGGATATATGTGGTCGGCTTCAAACCACGGCAGCAAACCACGTCCGGCTTATGAATGGATCCAATCCGGCTCCGGGGTAGGAAGCTTCATAACCAATTCTAATCAAGATGAATTTTTGAGTTCTTCGATTGGTTTACCGATGCCCTTTATTTTTTATGGCATAGTCGCGACTTCAGTAAAAATAAGCACGAATGGATGGATTACTTTTGATGTTTCACAAACCGAACCATTCCCGAATGAATTAGTGTTTCCGAATTCATCCAATCCCAATTATATGATTGCACCATTATGGGATAATTTAACTCCAAATGTTGCTGAACAAAGTTCGGGAATTTATTACAGATACATCGATAATAAATTCGTTATTCAGTGGGATAATTTCAAATCCGTTGATGTTCCCGGCTCGGATATTACGATGCAAATTGTTCTTAATTTCGTCGATAATACCATCACTTTTTCTTATGCATCTATTACTGACGGAGGATTTATATATAATCCTTCCACCGAGTCATCTCAAGGATCGGTGGGTATCGAAGGTAACGGAATCGGCTCGGACGGATCTAATTATTATTTTAAGAATGATAAACCTCTTAATAAACCTGGAAGCGGTGTCACGGTCAGTCTCGGAACCAATGTTGAGGCGCTACCGATAATACTTGCATCTTTTACTGCTGAAATTAATTATGATGGACCGCATGTAACATTAAATTGGGTGACCTTAAGTGAATTAAATAATTACGGATTTTACATCGAAAAATTTAATAACCAAACCATTGCATTTGAAATAATAGAAAATAGTTTCCAACCTGGTTCAGGTTACTCAATTGAACCGAGGTATTATTCGTGGACTGATCAAAATGTATCTGCATCATTTATTCAGTACCGTTTGCGGCAAGTTGATAATGACGGTTTAATCCATTTTTACGGGCCAATTACGGTAAATTTAGAACCGACAAATATTCGAACATCAGCGAGTAAAGCCATGACATTTGAATTGTGTCAAAATTTCCCTAATCCATTCAATCCGGTTACGGTCATTAAATTTCAACTGCCTGTAAAAACTCGTGTGACTTTAAAAGTTTATGATATCTTAGGGAGAGAAATCATAACATTAGTGAATGATTATTTAGAATCCGGATATTATCAGGAAAGTTTTAATTCATCAACAGAACATTTTGTTCTTCCGAGCGGAGTATATTATTACAAATTAACAGCAGACGGTTTTACAGATATTAAAAAAATGTTTTTAATGAAATAAAACTCATTCGATGTTAGTGTAAAGATTAAAGGAGAAAAATGGCTATAAAAATATTATTAATTTCGATATCAATTTTAATTATGAACATTAATTCATTTGCTCAAGTTGATACCGATTCTATTTATAGAGTTGCTCTTGAGATAGCGGAGCCGAAAAACAGATTGAAGGCGCTCAATGATTTATTATTAAATCATCCTGACATTGATAACTCGGAAGCAGTGAGGACAAATATATTTTTAACATCTTTTGCGATAAAAGATTCAGGATTGATCCTAAAATATGCTTTAGAGCTGATTAACAATATGAACGATAAGCCGACTGCGAATAACCGTGTCGCTTTTTATTTGACGGCAAACGGCTACTGGCTTGATTCTGCTTTGGTATTTATCAATCGTGCTAACGAAGAGTTCGAGAGAATTCAAGGGAGAAAGCGAGCCCCTTTTCTGGATACAAAAGCTTCTGTTTATTATAAAATGGGCGAATTTAATAAAGCCCTTGAAACCCAAAGTGAGGCAATAAGTATTTTCCCGAAGGATAGAGAATGGGAACCGAATTACGCTTCCTATTACTACAACCTCTCTTTGTACATGGTGAAAAGCGGGAAAGTAGAAAATGGTTTACGTTTGATGGCGAGAACTTCATATGAAGCTGCCGCAAATGAATATCTGAATGCTGTGAACGATAAAAACGCAGCCCGGTCAGTGATAGCGTTGGGTTGGGCTAAGCAAAATATCTTAATTGAAAAGTCTCTCGAATATGCAACTGCGGGAGTTGACGCAATCGATAACAAAACATCGATAGACGATTATGCAAGTCGTTACACAACTCTCGGTATTGTTAAGATAATCAGCGGAGATTATGAGGCAGGTATCAGAGATTTGAATGCAGCTTTGGTATTCAGCTCACCATACGAAACTGAATTATATTTATATCTTGGGAAAGCGTATGAACATAAAGGAAGGAACCGTGAGGCTTTTAATTCTTATTTATCCGGTGTTGTAGGATATAAACCGGATACATTGATGAGTAAATTAAAATCCTTGCATCAGGTAATTTATCCTGATGGTCCTTCTCTGGATGATATTATAAATACAGAAATAAAGAAAACGGAAAACTTCGAAGTTAGACGTTATGAAAAACCTGATAATTCTGAAAAAGTAGTTCTTGCTGAATTATTCACCGGATCGGAATGCAAACCCTGTCTCGCGGCTGATATTGCTTATGATAAATTATTGGACCGTTATGATTCAAAAAGTGTCTCAATTCTTGAATATCATTTACACATTCCTGCACCGGACCCGATGACGAATTCGGATACGGAAGCCCGGGCTAAATTTTACGGAGTAAACAGCACGCCGACCTCAATAATCGAAGGGGTAGAAAAATCAATTAACGGAGGTCCGAGAGTGGCGGCAAAAAACAGATTTGAAGTATTTTCTGCTACAATTGAAAAGCACTTGCATCAACAACCGCAGGTAAAATTAAATTTAACTGCTCAGCTCAATAATAGAAAATTATCCTTCCAATGTAATCTGTTATCTCGTCTGATTATGAATGATGATGTCAGATTATTTTTTGCGATAGCAGAAGAGAATGTTCATTACAAAGGATATAATACAGTTGCAGATCATAGATTTGTGGTAAGAAAACTCCTCCCGTCGCAGGACGGTTTATCGCTTGAAGGAAAAGATAAATTCACATTTCAGGAAGAGTTGAATATTAATGATCTGGAAAACCTGCTCATGAATT
>CAYTID010000010.1:0-42021 GCA_964437735.1 uncultured Ignavibacteriaceae bacterium
GACGGGTCAAAATTGGTGGGAAATATGGGTCAATATTGAGTGGGAATTTACAATTTATTAATGACGTTTTTAAAAACAATAGTAATCTTTTTCTATTTATTCGCTACTAACGGGTGTACAAACTATAACCTCAGACCTGAAAGGCAGGATTACAAAGACATTGAATATGTCATTGTCCCTGCCTGGGAAGATACTATTCCCATACTGCTATCGACAAACTATTTCTATCGATTCACTCATCCCGATTTCAGAGATCGAAACCTTACTATCGAATGGGGCTTCGGCAATCTCAATCATTTCGGCATACAAATCAATGACGCATGGTACTATGAAGGAGCAAGTAACACCTATTTGGGCAATTTTGCGTTCGACCAGACCATTGTTCCACCGTTTCTTGTAGTGGATCTCACCGAACAAAGCTCAGCGATCTTGAAGCATTATTTTCAGCCCATAGAAGATTTTAATCCATCTGTTTGTCCCAACGGACTTCAGAGCAAATGGATGCATTATGTGAAAAAGCAAATCAAATGAAGATTCGACCAGCCGGCGACAGCGTGACACGAATGTATAACAGCCAACATTTCCCATTTCCCCAATATCTATCCTAATCCCACGCACATAATTTTTCTCTTTTCCACATTTGGAAAATGATTGTAAAAATAGTATTTTTACAAGTTAAAAAAGAGCAATAATTGTTCATAAATCAACCAAAATTTACAAAAAGAAAGGATTATTAATGAAATATCTATTGACAGCCATGCTTGCCTTCGGATTGCTGGCGTGCCAGAGCAATACGCAGGATAATGTTCAGCTAAAAACTGATATTGATAGTTTGAGTTATACTATCGGTATGGATATCGGGAAAAATCTGAAAGACCAGAATATTGAAGTCGAGGCTTCAGTACTTGCAAAAGGAATCAAGGATGTACTTGAAAATAATAGTACACTTTTAACAGCCGAAGAAGCTCAGAAAGTTATTAGTGCATTCCAACAACGAATGATGACGATGCACGAACAAAAAATGAGTGAGCAGGGTGAAAAGAATAAAAAAGAAGGTGAAGAATTTTTAGCTAAAAATAAAGAGAAAGCGGGAGTAATAACATTACCCAGCGGCTTGCAGTATAAAGTTATTACAATGGGCACCGGTAAAAAGCCAAAATCATCCGACAATGTTACAGTGCATTATCGCGGAACATTATTAGACGGGACAGAATTTGACAGTTCAATAGGACGCGGTGAACCTGTTACATTTCCGCTTCATGGAGTAATTAAAGGTTGGACCGAAGGGCTTCAATTAATGCCTGTCGGATCTAAATGGGAATTTTTTATTCCATCCGACCTTGCTTATGGCGAAAGATCAATGGGACAAAACATCCCACCAAATGCAACTTTGATATTTGAAGTTGAATTAATCGCAATTGCCGAATAGCTGAAATCATTCGTGATAAAAAAAAGCCCACTGTCGGTGGGCTTTTTTATTTCTCCAGTATGTTCTATTTCTTTTTCTTAATTTTTTCAGCGATAGATTTCGCCTGAAGGAATAAGAGCAAATAATCTCTACCCCCCGCTTTCGAATCAGTACCACTCATATTGAATCCTCCGAAAGGATGAACGCCTACAAGAGCTCCGGTGCATTTGCGATTTAGATATAAATTGCCGCAGAAGAATTCGTCTTTGGCTTTCTCAAGGCGTTTTCTGTTTTTTGAATAAACCGCTCCGGTGAGTCCGTATTTAGTATTATTAGCTATTTCAAGAGCATGGTCGAAATTTTTGGCTTTAATAACTGCAAGGACAGGTCCGAATATTTCTTCCTGAGAAATTGTCCCCATCGGATCAACGTCGGCGATTACAGTCGGCTGCAGAAAGAAACCATCGCCCGGTAAGCGGGTTCCGCCGGCGATTAGTTTGCCGCCTTCGGCTAAACCTTTCTTTATATATTCCATTATACTCTCCATGGAACTTTTATTTATTACCGGACCCATAAAATTCGTCTGCTCTTTCGCCTGCCCGACAGTAATAGAACGTGTGCGTTCGCCGATCAATTCAATCATTTTATCATAAACATTTTCATGAATTATCGCGCGTGAACATGCCGAGCATTTTTGTCCCTGGAAACCGAATGCAGCTACAACTATACCCGCCGCAGCTTCATCCAAATCAACACCGTCGTCGACAATTATTGAATCTTTTCCTCCCATTTCTGCTACTACACGTTTCAGCCACAATTGTCCGGGTCTCACTTTTGCCGCTTCTTCGTTAATATGAATTCCAACTTCCATCGAACCGGTAAAAGAAATAAACCTTGTCTTTGGATGCATTACAAGCGTATCGCCGACAGCACCACCCGGACCCGACACAAAATTAATAACGCCGGCAGGCAGCCCGGCTTCTTCCATAATTTCCATAAATTTATAAGCTATCAATGGTGAATCGCTGGATGGCTTCAATACAACAGTGTTGCCCGTAACAACAGCAGCACTTGTCATTCCTGTTAAAATTGCTAACGGAAAATTCCATGGCGGAATTACGACACCCACACCGAGCGGAATATAAATAAGCTCATCTTTTTCACCTTTGTATTGAACAACAGGTTGTCTTCCGGCATAACGCAACATTTCCCTTGCATAAAATTCCAGGAAATCTATTGCTTCAGCCGTATCTCCGTCGGCTTCAGACCAAGTTTTACCTACTTCAATAATCATAGTAGCATTTAATTCAAAGCGTCGTTTTTTCATAATCTTCGCTGCCCGGAATAAAAAATCTGCACGCTTTTTCGCCGGGACAAATTTCCAATCGTCAAATTTATTCAAAGCGACTTCCATCGCTTTGTTTGCCAAATTCGCATCTCCTTTTTGGAATACTCCAACTATTTGAGAAGGATTTGAAGGATCAAATGAATTAAATTTGTTGTCGGTGTAAATCTTTTCACCACCTATGATGATGGGATATTCTTTTCCTATTTCAGCTTCCATATTTTCGATTGCAATCTGTTGTTTGCGCCTCGCATCTGCTTTCGAAAAATCTGTGTACTTTTCGTTTTTGAATGGTTTAATCGCCATATTTAACCTCTTTTATTGATAAATTTTTGTTTTTTATGAGAAATAAATTTGCATCAATATAAGGAATTTTTAGAGGAATTGCACGAAGGTGGAGATAAGTATATGAGTATGTGAGTTAGGGAAAATGGAGTAGTGGAGTATTGGATTACTTAAAGATGGAAAGAATGAAAGGTTGAAAGATTGAAGGATTAATTGATATTTGATTCAATTATTGTATCGTGTAATTCAGATCGAACCTTAGCAATTTTTGTATTCACCCGTGACGGATAAACTCTATTAGTTAATAATAAAACAAAAAGATTCTCCTCAGGGTCAAACCAAATGGAGGTTCCTGTGAAACCGGTATGACCGAAGGATTTTGGACTAAACAGTTTACCCGCCGAACTATAGCCGTTCAAAGTTTTATAATCCCACCCGAGTCCGCGCTTGCTTTTTAAATCACTCCGTTCTGTAAAAAGTTTTATTGTTTCCGGTTCTATGTATCGAACTCCTCCGTAACTTCCTCCGTTTAAAATCATCTGGCTTAGTATGGACAAATCTGAAACGTTTGAAAAAAGCCCCGCATGCCCCGCTATTCCACCCAACATCGAGGCAGCTTCATCATGTACCGAACCGTGTACTAACGATTGCCTCCAAACAGAATCAAATTCTGTCGGAGCAATACGTGAAGATAACTCCTTAGACGGATTAAAATAGGTATTTTCCATTCCTAAGGGCTCATAAAATTCTTTTTTCATATATGCATCAAGAGAAATACCAGTAACCTTTTCAACTATTTTACCGAGAACTATAAACCCGAAATCGCTGTACAAGGTTGAATCGCCTGTTCTGTACAACAATTCAGAATTATAAATTGTATTTAAAATTTCATTTCCTGATTGATGGTCTAAGTAAAATTTTTGCCACGCTGGCAAACCACTGTCGTGCTTTAATAAATTTCGTATAGTAATTATTTCTTTTCCTTTATTACCAAATTCCGGAATATATTGTATAACTTTGTCATTAAGAGATACCTTCCCATCATCATATAATTTCATAATTGCAAGTGTTGTTGCAAATACCTTTGTAAGAGATGCGAGATCAAATATTGTTGAATCGCTCACATCTGTCGCATCTTTAGCGTAATCCAATTTCCCGAAATTTTGTTGAAATACAACCTCGCCATTTTGTGCAACTAATAATTGAGCTCCGGGAAATGCTTTTTCGTTGACGGCAGTTTGCATGATTTTTTCAATTTTGGAAAACTTTCTATCTTTTTCTTTAGCGCTAATTTTTTCTTCGCTCAATGTTGATTTTATTACATTTATCCCGCTTCCATACGAAAACATTGTACCAATTGCTTTATTTTCTTTGAATTCCGGAATCGTAACAGGCAACCTTCCCCGTGCTGAAATTTCTCCGTATGCAACTTCAACAGCGGCTTCAATCGAAGCCTCAACATCTGAAAATGCAAAAAGAACAGCGTCGGCATTTTTAAGATTCCCGATAGGATAAGGATTACCGAATGAAACTATTATACTTTTTTGTTTTTTATTCTTTGAAATATTTTCTGTTAAGAGGTTAAGAAAATCTATCATTTGCTCTGTAATTCCGAATGGATTATTCCCCGACCTGAACTTAACATAAATTGCAATCACCAAAATATCTGAAGATTTTGCTTTGGTCAATACATCGTCGAAATCAATTTTATTACTTCTTGGTGAAATTCTTGCTGAATTTATTTTTCTGCTTCTTTCTCTCATTTGTGAAATCAAATAGTCGCCAACTCTTTCATTCGGATGTGTGTTCGAAGTTCGGTTGATATCTGTTCTGTAATCATCCGTGTCGCTAACGATCACTACGAGAGTATTTTTCCCGGGTTGTAATGGGAGTGCATTGTTGTTTTGTACAACCGTTATGGAAGACTGCGCAATTTCTTTGGCAACACTCAGGTTTTCGGGGGTACTGACAACATCAGAAATGCTGTTAATATCTGTGAATCTGTTTTCATCCAATTTCAGCCACTCTTTTAAAGCAAGAATTTTCCTGACTGATTTATTTATTCTTTCGATAGAAATTCTTTTTGTGCGAATAGCATTTAAGATAGCTTCGATTGCAGCATCTTCATCCGGCGGGAGGAGCAGGATATCAGCCCCTGCTTCAACAGACATCACTGCCGCCTCATTGATGGAAAGAAATTTAGAGACTCCTTTCATTTCGAGACCGTCAGTAATAATTAAACCTTTGAAACCAAGCTCGTCTTCCAAAATATCGGTCGTAATCATTTTTGAAAGAGAGGCGGGAAGACGTTTTTGCGTTTCAAGATTCGGGAGTGCAATGTGTGCAGTCATTACACTCATCACCCCTTTGTTGATCAATTCCATAAATGGAAATAACTCTACTATATCCATCCTTTCGCGCTTAACGTTTAGCACCGGTAGATCGTAATGCGAATCGACATCCGTGTCTCCATGTCCTGGAAAATGTTTAGCCGTGGCAATCAATCCGCCTGATTGCATTCCTGTGGCATATTCCGATGCAAGTTCAGCAACCAATTCCGGCGATTCACCAAAAGAACGGATGTTTATCACAGGATTTATTGCATTATTATTTATGTCGGCAACGGGAGCAAAATTTTGGTGCACACCTATTGCCCTGCTTTCAGAGGCGACAATTTTACCCATTTTATTAGCAAGGTCTTTTCTGCGCGAAGCGCCCAATGCCATTGCCTCGGGGAATGAGGTCATTCTTCTGATACGCATCGGACCACCACGCTCAAAGTCTGCGCTAATTAATAGTGGAACATTAGAAATTTCCTGCAATTTATTAATCGTTACAGCTGTCGAATATATATCCCCCTGAAAGAAACATACTCCGCCGACTTTCTTTTCTTTTACAAATCGCATCATTCTTTGGTTTTCATTGCTCTCTGTGTTAGTAAAATATCCATATCCGCGGGGCATTATCATTTGTCCGATTTTTTCTTCAACGGAAAGACGGCTCAATGTTTCTTCAACCCAATCTGTTTTTGTTGTAAAAATCTGTTCAACTTCTATTTGTTCATCCGGTACCGGTTCCTCATGTGTCTGCTGGATTTCGATTGGTGCCCGGCAACCATTATTCAAAGCGAATAAAACAATTACTAATATTAAGATAGATTTTATATTGTTCATAATTTATTATTTAAATTCAAATGCCTTTAATCCCATTATGACCGCTCCAAAGGCAGTTGGAAATTTAGGTTTTTGGACTGTGGTCTGTGGAAGAGACCGGACAATTCTTTCTTTTACCATTTTGGAATATAAATTCTCATTCTCAAGTAGTCCGCCAATTAAGGCAATCGGCATCATACGTTTTGGTTTTAACTTAGTTATTAAAGTTCTAACCAAATCGGCAAGCTCATTGGCTTGTGAAAACAAAAGATTATGAGAAATATGATCGTGTTCTTGGGCAGCTATTAATACCTTAGGGACAAAAGATGCAATATCAGCTTTCTCACGATAAATTTTTATAATCAGATCGTCTAATGAAGAAATTCCATAATGTTCAAAAGCTAATTTTGACAAAACGGTCTTTTCGATTCTTCCTTCTAATGACCTGATTGCCAGATTCAGCGCTTTTCGTCCAATACAGTAACCGCTTCCTTCATCACCTAAAATTTTTCCCCATCCTCCAAGGCGGTAAATATTCCCATCCTCACTTTTTGCCAACGCAACTGAACCCGTTCCGGAAATCAAAACTATACCGTAACTACTCGCAAAAGCAGCCTCCAGAGCTATGCGTGCATCTGTTTCGATAATAATCTGGGGAATCTCTAAATTATTTTCAACTGCCTGATTAAAAAATTCATCCATGAAAGCGTTTCGATCAACTTCCCTCCCCGCACCGGCAAGCCCAAACACTGCAGTCCGAATTTCAGAAATATTACATGATCCCTTTTCGCAAACTTCCTGAATAATTTTTACTATCAACTTAGCGACCGCAACCTCGCCAACAGTTTGAATATTTGACGGACCCGAATGTGCTTCGGCAATTATCGATCCATCGAGACCTGCCAACAAAGCAGTAGTTTTTGTTCCGCCGCCATCAATTCCTAATACGTATTTTTTATTTTCCACTTCTTTTTTGCCGCTTTTTAAAAAAATATCAAATAATAGAGTGATAAGCAAGAAACTCCAAATTGAATTATTGGGATGTAGAACCACATTATATTGCAGATAGACTCCTTTCGGGTGCATCAACGACAAAATGATTTTGCATCTTACAGGGCATTGTTAAAAGTATCAAAAATTTGTACTTTTTTTTTATATTAATAATATGTTCATACCGACAACATACAAAGAAGTTAAAAATCTCGGTTGGGATAAATTGGATGTAATCCTCGTATCGGGCGATACGTATATTGACAGTTCATATTCAGGCGTTGCAGTTATAGGAAAAGTTTTACTTAATGCCGGTTACAAAGTGGGAATTATTGCCCAACCCGACTACAAAACATCAAAAGACATAACCCGTCTCGGGGAGCCCGAATTATTCTGGGGCATTACTTCAGGCTGTGTGGATTCAATGGTGTCGAATTTTACAGCTTCAAAAAAAAGACGGCGGAATGACGACTTTACTCCCGGTGAAGAAAACACAAAGCGTCCTGACCGGGCAGTGATCGTTTACTCAAATCTTGTTCGTGAACATTTTAAAAACACAAAACCAATTGTGCTCGGCGGTATCGAGGCAAGTATGCGAAGAATCGCTCATTACGATTATTGGGACAATAAAATCAGGCGGTCAATTCTATTTGATGCAAAAGCGGATATACTTGTCTACGGTATGGGTGAAAAAGCTATTCTTGAAATCGCGGACCAACTTTCGAATAATGAAAGTTTTGAAAATATACGTGGAATAAATTATATCGCAAACAACATTAAAGAAAAATATATTTTGCTTCCTTCATTTGAAGAAGTTTCCGGCGATATGCTCAGGTTCACAGAGATGTTTCATATTTTTTATAACAACAATGATCCGGTTACGGCAAAAGGTTTGGTGCAGAAACATGGCAACCGCTATCTGATCCAGAATCCGCCGACAAACTACCTCGGCGCAGAAGAGCTTGATAAAATTTATGAACTTGATTATGAGCGTGATGTTCATCCATATTATAAAAAAATGGGGAAAGTCAGAGCGTTAGAGACTATCCGATTTTCGGTTACCACTCACAGAGGTTGTTTCGGCGAATGTAATTTTTGCGCGATCGGAGTTCATCAGGGAGAGCATGTTGTATCGCGCTCTGAGGAATCAATAATCCAGGAGGCAAGGATCATTTCAGAATTGCCTGATTTCAAAGGATATATACACGATGTCGGCGGACCTACGGCTAACATGTATGGAATGAAATGCGAAACAAAAAAATATACAGGCATTTGTATAAACAAAAATTGTGTTTTCCCGAAGCCATGCAAAAGTCTTGATTTAAGCCATGACAAACAAATTAAACTGTTGCGTAAAATCAGAAAACTTGAAGGAGTAAAGAAAGTTTTTATCGCTTCCGGACTGAGGTATGATTTGATTCTGGAGGACAAACAGCATGGGAATGAATATTTGAATGATTTAATAAATCATCATACTTCAGGACATCTCAAAATCGCACCCGAACATATTGACAGCAAGGTATTAAAACAAATGAGAAAACCGGGAGGACACTATCTTGACGAATTTAAAAACAGATTTGAGAAGATTAATTCGCGGTCGGGGAAAAAACAATTTCTCACTTATTATCTGATAGCAGCACATCCCGGTTGCGATGAAGCACAAATGAAATCGTTAAAATCCTACGCATCAAAGGAATTGAAGATCAGTCCTGAACAAGTGCAGATTTTCACACCCGTTCCGTCAACTTATTCAACATTGATGTACTACACAGAAATGGATCCATGGACAGGTAAATATTTATTCGTCGAAAAAGATATAGGAAAAAAGGAAAAACAAAAGAAAATTATTACTGAAAAATAAAAAGTCGACGTTATCCGTCGACTTTTTAAACAGGATTTTTTTACGAAACGATGGCAGAGCGTCACAACTTACATAGCTACATCTGAAATATCTCCAACCAACGGTTGGGTCAATTTTTCATAATCTTTATAAGTCATTTTTACACACTCGGTATGTGAGCCGGCATTAATAATTATTTCTTCTTTCTCAGCTAATTGCCAGGCAATCGTTACGGGGATGTCATACAAATTACCAAGAGCCGGTTCGGCGCCAAGTTCCGAATCAGGGAATAATGTACGAAGGTCGTCTTCTTTTGTAAGTCCCGCATTTGTAGCTCGTAGAACACTTTTTAATTTATCCAAATCTACTTTGTGGTGAGCGGGAATAACAACCATGTTATACTTGCCGTCCACGTTTGTTATAACCGCTTTTGCACAAAATTTCCCGGAAGTATGCAAAGAATGTGCTACCTCCTGAGCCGTGTAAGCTTTCGGGTGGGGTAATAATTCATAAGAAACGCCCTTTTCTTTTAAAAAAGTTTTAAGCTTTTCAGACATCGACATATTTACCTCCTCGCGTTTTATTTTACATGTTATTTTTTTTAAAAACCGCTTTGAATAAACAAAATTCAGTCATCAGTCTAATTATAATATAAAAAAGGAATCTGATATTTTCAATAATGTGATTTATAAATATTTATTATTTTTGGAATTGTTACTTCCGATGAAAATCTTCTCTCAAATAATTCATAGCTTTTTTCAGACATTCCTGTACGTAATTTTTCATCTGCTATGAGGATTCCTAATATTTCTACCAGAGAATCATGTTTTCTATCGGCTATTAAATAGCCGTTATGATTCGGTTCGATGAATTCATGCATATCTCCAACATTTGTTAGAATGAGCGGAAGTTTGTAAACCATCGCCTGTAATACCGTGAGCGGAAAAATATCCTTTATTCCGTCCGTGTATGTCTGGGCATAAATATCGAAGCAAGAATACATTGATGATAAATCTTCCCTGTTTCCAGTAAAAACAACCTGTGAAGATATTCCAAGTTGCTCTGAAGTTTTTTTTAATCCTTCTTTTAGTTCACCGTCTCCGACAAAAATAATTCTCGCCCTTGGAAATTTCGGAAGCACCTCAGCGAATGCTCTGAGCAGGTTTCCCTGACCTTCAAACGGTTGGAAATTACCAATGCTCCCGATGATAACATTATCATCAGCAAAACCAAACAGGTTTCTTATTCTCCTTCTCTTTTCTTCATTTTTAATAAAATCGGAAGATAACAACCCGGGCGGTACGACAGATATGATTGATTCATTAATTGAGCGCCCCATAATCAACAATTCTTTGATTCCACGACTACCGGCAATATAGTGGCGAAGTGATCGCGATGCAATTTTTTTTTCTATGTATCCTTCAGCTCGCTGAAAGGTCGTATCATAAACCGATATAATGTGAGGAATTTTTTTAAAAAAAGCAGCAGCCGAACATATAGATTGATCCCTCAAACTGCTGCTATGAATAATATCTGCTTTCTCCTGTTTTAAGATCCGCTTTAAATAACTGACTGCCCGGAATTTGCTTTTAAGATTTTTTAATTCTGTTTCAAGAATTTCAATTCCGGATTTTTTACATTTGAAATAGAACTGACTATTACGCAAACAAATAACTTTTACAATTTGTCCGGAATTTTTCAGTCCATCCGCCAGTTGATGAAGTATAAATTCATCAGATCCGAATGAACCCGAAAAATTTACAAGCAGAATTTTTAATTGTTTCTCCAAATTTTTTTAACGGCTTGTTATCACACCGTCTTGTAATCTATGCTTTAGTTGGAGCTTGTTTAAAAATAATTCCTAAAAACATTCCAAATAACAGATATTGGACCATTCCGTATATAAACCACTGAAATGCGATAGTATAAGGAAGAGGCCAGGTTGCGTATGAATTATATGCCATGGGAATCGCTATCATTACACCTGTTAACAACCCGAATAATAAACCTTCGCTTAAACCTTTTCCTTTTGTATATCCGGAGTACAATAAAGTGTAGAAGAGAGAAAAAATCAATCCTGTTACCTGCATGATCCACATTTTACTATCCATGTCGGGTCTCCATGATGATTTCAGCGGTTCTGTTTCATAAGCGCCGCTCAGTATCACATAGTGAATCAGCACATTAGTAATCTGCATTACAACAAAAACAATTACAAACCCAAGTAATATTTTTTTAAGCATAATGGCTCCTGATAATAATTTAAAATAATTGTTGATTTGGTAGAACTAAGTTTTATTTTACTAAAGATATTCTTAAAAAACAATTTTCAGCGCAGCAACAACATCTTTTTGACCCGGTGAAAATTACCTGCTGTTAACTTATAAAAATAAATTCCTGATGAAAGTTCTGCCGCGTCAAATTGAATTTTATAATTACCCGCCCTTTGAATTTCATTTTTCAAAGTCGCTACTTCCTGTCCCATTACATTAAAGACTTTCATAACGACAAATTCTTCCCGTGGAATTGAATACTCAATGATTGTTGACGGATTGAAAGGATTTGGATAGTTGTTTTTTAAAAAATATTCTTCTGGGTTTGTTGTGTTAAAACTATTATCAATCCCTGTGGGAGAATGAATTACAACATCGGATATTTCAACAGGAGCGATCCTCCAACCGAGCAAAAGTTCTGAGCCTGTCGACTGAATAATCCAACCCCTCAAAGTATCAATTCGTGTATTAATCTGAAATAGTGATGTATATGTTGAGTTCGGGTCTCGATGTCCCCTTAGTGTCCACCATTTCGATGCGTCGTGTGTAGTAATACAATTACCGAAATCATCAACAAGTCTGACTGTTCCATTTGTCGCATTTACAACCGAAATAACCGTCAGATTTGTTAACTCGACATAACCACTTTCGAAAGGTTCACCGGTTGAAAACCTTACATTACATATTTGCGAGCATCCAATCAAAAAATCAGTTACACTTTTAGGATAAACGGGTGGTAGAGTACCAACGCCCAAAATATTAAAATTCTGATTTTTTAATAATGCAATTTCCGAAGTACCGATTGTAGCTATGGCCGGGAATTCATTTACAATACCAACAACTTCTACAATACTCCCTTTTTGAATATTCAACATTCCCTGATAATACATTGAATCTCCGGGAGTTGATACCATTGCCCTTAAAAATATATGTCCGAACGGTCCTGCATATCCTGTATCCGCTAAAACAAAATTATACCCGGATGCAGTATAGGTAAGTGTTTTTGGAGGGACTGTACACACACCCACAACTCTGACTGTGTCACCCAGAAAATTGGCTGCCTGATGATACCAATTGCCTTTGCATGAATCGAGCAAAAGCAGTGAGTCGGGATGGTTGTACTGAATTTCCTTGATTGTTTTGAAAGGATAATTTTGTCCGAATGAAAAATCCCCAATTAGACACAACAACAAAAGCAAAAAAAACTTTTTCATTGCACCTCCGATTTTTAATTTAGACGGATTATTTGAAAACTCTTCGTATCAAATATAAAGAAATAATTGCTATTCCGCTATTTTCAATTTTAATTTACCATCATTTAAATTATGTATCAAATATTCATCATTTTTTGATAAAATAAAGGTTTTTTGTCCGGTTTCTGTTTTGTGCTCGATAATTATTTTATCTTTTGATAATGAATTAAAAGATATTTTGATTGGAAAATTCAAGTTGGTAATTTGCACATCTAAATCATTAGCAGAATTTTCAATTAACTTACCGCTGGAAAATCTTACATCTGAAAATATATCCGGAGAAAATGGTGGAAGTTCATAGCGGTCTAAGTTTTCATCACCATCGTTCAAGTATAAGAATAATTCTTTAGCCTGAGCATCGGTTATCGTAATAATATCGTATCTCTCAAAATTAGCCCGGTCGAAAAAATTTTGAACTTTGTAAGATGAATTTATTATCAAAGTACCTGCTGAATTTGTTTTCACCCAATATCCGCTCCCGGGATTTAATACATTAGATATTACATACTGTCCGTTGTATCCGAAAAATTCCGTACTTAAAATATTTGGAGGAATCGAAGAAATAGACGCAGTGTTAATCGGCGAATGCAATCCACCGATAAGATTCCAACCGCTTCGGACAGGAATTGAAAAATTGTCAAATATTCTTCCCTTTATTGAATGTGATTGAAGAGCCGGAAATTTCAGCCAATAGCCTGTGCCAACATTCAGTATATTTGATACTTCATAACCGTCTGAAAAATTAAACGCAGCCGATTCTGAATTGGGGAACAAAGAATCTTTCGCCATCTCAGTTGCAGCTACAGGTAGGGAAATCAGACTCCATCCTTTTGGGGTTGAAAAATTCACAGTAGCCGACATAAAGTCAATTGCTGCTGCATAAACACCTCTTCCATGCGTGCCTGCAATTAATTTTTTTGAGATTTTAGAATAATCCAGATGACGGATGACAGTATTGGGAAGCCCGTTATATAATTCCTCCCAGCTTCCGCCGCCGTTTGTAGTAACAAACACACCAATGTCCGTCGACGTAAAATAGATTCGTCCCGGATTATCGGGATAAATTAAAAAATCAGTAACCGGTGAATCCGGAAGATTACCCGAAATGCTAAACCAATTAGCGCCGTTGTTAGTTGTTTTATAAACTTTACTTCCGCCAAAACCTAAAAATGTTATAAATGCTATATTTGAAGAATCGGGATGAATATACACGGATGAAAGTGTTTTGTTCGGAAGCCCTACGGTTACATTTGTCCAAGTCGCGCCGCCGTCAATCGAGCGAAAGACGCGAGAACTAGAAGTCGCAAACATTACCTCAGGATTGGATTGACTAATTGCCAATTCACGGACTGCGCTCGTCGAATTAACATTTTCCGATATTGCAGTCCAGTTTCCGCCATTATCAGTGCTGCGATAGACTTTTTGTCTTGCAACATAAAAAGTTCCGTTTGTTTTCGGATGTGCTATTATCGGCGCGATCCAGGCAACCGCTTCAGATGTGTTGATACCGGTCATCGCATTCACCCATGTTAGTCCGCCGTTGGTAGTTCTTCTCAATCCTCCGTTTTGTGTTTCTCCGATGATAAAGTTCGGATCGAATGGATTAAAACAAACCTCACCACCGTCTCCGCCGAAAGGAGCATTCCAGTTTAAGGTACCTCTTGTTTCCTGCGTACCGTTGTCTTGCGTCCCTCCCAGCAATCTCCTGCTGTCGAACGGGCTGACTGTAATTCTGTAAAATTGCGTAAGCGTCAGATTCTGGTTTAAATTCGAGAACGAATTACCCAAATTCGTTGAACGGTTTATTCCTCCATCGTTACACGATATAATGGTTGTCGAATCGGTGGGGTGGAAAAACAAATAATGCTGATCGACATGGACATTTCCGCCGCTGTAACCGTAAGTAATGTTTGTGAAATTATTTCCTCCATTCGTTGATCTGTATATATCAATTGTCCCTACAAATACGATGTCGGGATTTTTCGGATGGATTCTGATAAATAAATCGTACCATGCTTGTGAACCGTTAAAATCATGAGACACCGCCACCTGATTCCACGTTAGTCCGGTGTTGGTTGATTTATATGTTCTTACGTTAGGGGTTGAACTTGTATAAATTACGCTGTAGATGATATTCGGAAAATTCGGACTGATATCGATATGCGTTCTTGTACCGCCCGGTAAATTGCTCCCGAATGTTGAAAAGTTTAAACCGCCGTTTGTTGAACGTCTGAAACCGACTCCGCTTCCAACTGCAAAAGCAGTGTCCCCTGTCGGATCAAATAATACATCGTCGCATCTCCCTGATAGCAATTGATACCACGACGCACCGCTGTTGCTGCTTCTGTACAAACCGCTGTTTCCAAGTGCAGCGAGAAGTTCAGAATTTTTCCCCGGACGAATAACCAATCGTGAAAAATAAGTTTGCAACGGAAGTCCGTTCGTTATGTGCTGCCATTGATTACCTCCATCTATTGATTTCAGTAATCCTGCTCCATAATAAGATACTCCACTGTAGGTTGCTTCTCCGGTACCAGCATAAATTATATCGGGATTTGTATGGTCAATTGCTATCGCCCCCATCGAAAGTGATGGTTTATCATCTGTTAACGGTATCCATGTCTGACCTGAATCATAAGTTTTCCAAACTCCGCCGTTTGCCGGACCGATAAAAATAATTTCAGGATTCTCCGGATGATATGCGCCTGTTACAATCCTCGAGGAAATATTGCCATAGCTGAAATAATAGCCCGGAGTGGGTCCAATATTTTCCCATTGAATATTATCGAGAGAAGATTTATTTAATACACGTAAAGCGTTGCGCTCATTAATTGATTTTTGGTAAACTCCTTCAGGAATATAATTTTCAGGAAAAGCTCTTTCTTCAAAAAATGTCCACTCCCGTATAAATGCTTTTGATTTTTTAATATCATCCGGCGCATTATTATAAACCGTATTCTGAAGCAGAGGTGAAGTATATTCAACCTGCGCAATTGATATCGGAGGAATAAGTACAAGGATTAATAAAATTAGAAACATCCTCATTTAATTAACATTCCTTTTTGTGTAATAATACTGTTGTTGAAACTCAATTTAAACAAATATACTCCGCTCGGATAGTTATATCCGCTAAATTCAGATTGATATAACCCGGCTTTTTGATTTTCATTAACGAGTGTCAAAATTCTCTGCCCCAGCATATTAAACACCTCCAACTCAACATGCCCGTCTGATGGAATAGAATATTTGATAATGGATGAAGCATTAAACGGATTCGGATAATTTTGAAATAATTGAAATCCTTCAGGCAGGGAATTATCAGAATAAGTTATGGAAGTTACGGGAGCTTGATATGCAGCGACTTTAATATCATCAACATAAAAACCATCTCTCTGGATACTTCCATCGCTCCTGAAATTATATCTGAACTTTACTGACTTGCCGATATATGAACTCAAATCAACTTCCTCATTTTGCCAAACTGTCTGAACGCCGTTGTAAAGCGGTTGACCCGCAGGTTGAAACGATCCGGCGCCGGATTTTGTAAATTTACCCGCAAGAGGTGTCCAGTTTGTACCGTTATTCGTGCTAATCATTATTTGAACATAATCGTACCCGCTCTCGAGGTCCCATTTTGCGGAAAATCGGAGAGACGCAGATAAGTAATTCCTTAATGAAATAGTATCGTTCAGCGTTAGTGTATTAGTTGTGCTATTTGAATAGTTTCCTGCCGGTGAATCGGTAAAAGATGACGGAGCTGAAACGAAAGTAGTTGTTGTAATCCCCCAAATGGAGTTCGATGTCCAGTCTGATAATGAACTGCAATTATTATCAAAAACTGTCATTTGATTAGCGACATAAAATCTTAACATAGTCGAAGGTGGGTTTATTCCGGGGGGATTGATGCCGCTCCCGCCTGCGGGTAAAGTTTGAACCATTGCGCCTGCCTGATCCTGAGCTGCAATATAGTACTCAACTATCGTCCCGAGCGGCTGTCCCGGAATAATAAACTCATAATCATTTCCGGTTGGTCCGTCTGCATCGGTAACAAAATTAAACGAACCAAAACCCGAACCGGTGTCAACCCGATAATACAACCTCGGACCAAACGAGCCGCTGCCAATCGTCAAACCGCTTATTAATTTTGTACTCGCTGTGTTTGATCCGGTGGAGTTCGACGATACAACTGGAGTGTGGTCAATAACAATTTTAAGATTCATGGCATACTTTGCAATTGTAACAGCCGTCGCTTTTGTTATTTTATGAAAATACGGCATGTTTATGTACATCATTTTATCATTAACCGTGTGATAGTAAGGATTGAAGTTATTATTATCTTCGATTAATAATATTGCTCCATATCCTTTCTGTAAGAATGATTCGTGATCGCTGTATGGCTGCGAGGCGACAATAACGGGATTTATAGCCAGCCCGAAAGAACTTATATTGCTGACAACATCCGCTCCAATTTCCTGTGTGTTAGCAACATTTTTTGTGTGAACATTAATAATATTTGTTCCGCTTGAGTGAAAACCGATCATATCAAGATTAATAACACCCATTATCGAGTCGTTCCGGTTTTTTGCTTGAGTTGCATAATACGCGCTGCCGATAAGCCCTTGTTCTTCCTCATCAAAACCTATAAACTTTACTGAATATTGAAAATTGTATTTAGAAAATATTCTTGCAATTTCAATTACAGCCGCTGTTCCGCTGGCATTATCATCCGCCCCGGGTGCGACAGTACCGGAAGGCATATCATCGAAATGTCCGCATATTACATAATAACGGTTAGGGAAATGAGTTCCGGTTTTTGTTCCTATTACATTTGCTCCCGTTGAGCTGAATGTTTCATACTGAGTATTTAAACCGAATGATCCAAATTTTTCGTAAATATACTCGGCTGCTTTCTGATTACCCGGCTGGAGCTTATGTCGTGATAATATTGTATAAGGCGACCCGCCAATTACACAGCTTGTATCTCCTGAAAGTTGACGTGTATAAAGCCGCAAGCTGTCGATTGAAATTTGTGAGATTACCGAATCCAAAACAGCTTGTTGCGATGTCGATATGTGTGTAAATAGAAAAATAAAGACTAATGTACTAATTGTTTTTTTCATGATTTTACTAATAAATTATTAATATTGTTAATTCGTTTATAACTGAGATTTAATATACCAATTACTGTAAAATGTAGCAAGACCCTAATCGAATTGGTTTATTTTATTATATTTTGTATGATTATGTATAAAATGGAGAAATAAAATGAGTCTTAAGTCTTTATACTTTGTCCTGACAATTACAATTTTTTGTGGATTCCATAACAACTCACTAAGCCAGAATAATGCATTTGAAATACACATAACTTTAAAGCCGGAACAAACTATTGAATCTTTTATTGAGATGGCCCCGAATGCAAAAATCAAAGATCTCAATGAAAAAAAATTTATTGCTGAAATTTCAGCCGATGAATTAAATTTACTGAAATCAGGTGTTTATTTGTATCGGATTATTAAACATCCGTATTTGCCTTTATAAAAACCACTGTTTATATTATTATTAGGATTTGGGAATAAGAGATTTTATATATAGATAAAAATGAAATGCAACTATCTGGGTGTCAGCGTAGAACGAAATCGACATAATTAATCGTTATATAACTCGTATTATTAACAATTTCAATATTTATTGGAGATTTATATTAAACGGCTACTTATTATTTGGATTTTCGGCTTTTGTCGTTTAGCAATATTTTCCCAGGAAACAATTCCTGAGAGCGAAGTTATTTTACTTACTAGAGGTGCTTCATCATCTAATCAACAGACGGTGTTTGAAATCAATCCTCTTGTTTATGAGTCAGTAATAGACAATGCTCCAGTTAGTTTTTTGACAACTACATATAGTTATATGTCAACGTTTGGTTGTAAAGTCGGTGTTCGATCATCCGGCACTAATGTAAAATTAAAAGGAAATGTGAGTTGCGCAAACTCTGGATTAGAATATATATTTTTAAATGAAACTTGGGAAGGAGGTCCATCGTGTTCGGGTAATGCTGAATATAGACCCTTTGCGAATGCTTTGTATGAAGTCAAAATCAAAGTTGATAATATTGAAAATTTTAAGTTCCTTCTAGATACCAGGCATAATAGTTTGCCTAATGGCTGTGATAACAATTGCAGCGGCAATGATATTTCTATTGTTTATTTTATAAATACTAATACGGTTGGCGCTATTGGAGGTTATTGGACAGGCAGAGGTGAACTAAAAAACATTTATTATGGACATTATTATACCTGGTGGGAATTGAGGGAAAATAACTGCAGTGTTGCTCTGAGTATATTTAATGAAGAATATATGCCAATTTTATTGGAACCAGTGAACCAAAATTACCATCCGTATATTCAATGGACAAAGGCTAATAATTCTCAAGCTCAAGAAAGATTTCAATTATATGATCTGCAGCGCTCAATCAACAATGGGCCATTTTCTTCCATTTTCCAAACAGATAACTTTAATACTACTTCCTATCTAGATTATGGTGTGTATTGGGTACCAAATCAATATGCTGTTACTGTTCTTTACAGAATTACAGCTATATATGATTCTCCATTCATAGTAGATATGTCAAATTATCAAAAAATTTCTACTGTTGACCAATGGTTATGGAAATCATCTTCCAGTAAAATAAATCAAGAATATTTAGTGAGTCAAAATTATCCAAATCCATTTAATTCTTTTACACGAATTCTTTACCAAATTCAGAGTGGAGGATTTGTAAATCTGGTTATCTATGATGTTTTAGGAAGAGAATTAAGAAGTTTAGTTAATGAATTTAAAGAACAAGGTGAATACTTCGTAGATTTTGATGGTGTAACCTTCAATAGCGGATTATATATTTACACTATAAAATTAAATAATTACACTGTAACAAAACAAATGTTACTGCTCAAATGAAGTTTATACTATTTTTATTGTGCTTAACAGTATCAGTTTATCCTCAGATTAATACTAAAATATATCCATTTGATGGAAATTCATATGATAGATTTGGTTATAAACTTTCTGTAGATACTAACTTTTTGGCAATTTCTTCCCAAAAAGATCTTCAACGTGGCGTCGTATATATTTATTCGATCAAAGATACAATTAAATTTGTTCAAAAAATTCAACCAGACTCATCTTATACGCGTTATTTTTTTGGTTCTCCTGTTCTATTCGCCGATTCCTTTCTCTTTATTGGTGCAAATTTAAAAGTATTTATTTATAAAAAGTACCGAGATTCATGCTTTCAAAAAATTGATTTTTTACAACCTCCGGACATCACACAAGGTTATGGTAGAGCAATATCTGAGTTCAATAAAAATTTGTTTATCGGTTCGTATCAAGATGGTAATCATGACAAGGGTGCGGCATACTATTATAAATATACTGACAACGGTTGGGTATTTTCACAGAAACTAAATCCAAGCATTGCAGAGAAAAACGCCCATTTTGGAAATAGAGTAGTTCACACAGACCAATTTGCAGTTATTTCTGCGCCTGGTGATGGATTTGAAAGTGGTCCCTTCAGAGGCTCAGCCTTTCTTTTCGGAAAAACAGATAGTGGTTGGGTTGAAAGACAAAAAATTTTACCTCCGGATTCCAGCTACTATCAGTTGTTTGGTATTGACCTTGCTCTGGATAAAAAGCGGATAGCCATAGGAGCTGTTGGCAATGTATTGAATCCTGCTTACACGGGGAGAATATATATTTATGAAATTAACAACGAAGGATTAGCAGAGCTTCAAGATTCCATTTTTGGATCAGATAATTTTCCAGGGAACAATTTCGGGGGGAGTTTTAAATTAAGAGGAGACAGTCTATTCGTTGGGGCATGTGGGAATGAATATATGAAATCGCCGAATAATGTTAAAGATCAGAGAAACTGGGCATATCTTTTTGTAAAATCAATTACTCGCTGGGAGGAAAAACTAATATTTGCTCCATCAGATCCTCATCCTCAAAACGTATTTGGTTACGCAGTCGATTTTTTAAATGGGAAATTTTTGGTCGGATCACCTGGCGACCCAACTAACGGATTTCAAAGCGGAGCAGCATACCTTTTTCAGCCGAATCCTACGATAATTACAAATGAAGGACGTTTTCCAAACTGTATGTCCTTGTTTCAAAACTATCCAAATCCGTTTAATCCATTGACAATTATCAATTATCAATTGCCCCCGCCTGACGGACGGGCAGGAATTGATAATTGGATAACATTAAAAGTGTACGATATTCTCGGTCGTGAGGTAGCGACACTTGTCGACGATTACAAATCGGCCGGTTATCACAAGGTTTCATGGGATGCGTCGAACATGCCGAGCGGAGTTTATATATATAAGCTTTCAGCGGGTGGATTTACGCATGTGAAGAAGATGATACTGGTAAAATAATGTTTAAATAGAAAATCTCTTGCAATATAAACTTTAAAACCTTAAATTCTAATAGTCCGTCTCCCGAATATACGCAAATCCGTGGGGTGGACTATGAAATATTTAATCTTCTTCCTTATATTTTCGACAACAAATCTGCTTTCACAATTTTCAAAATTTCCTTATTTTCAGAATTTTGACAGCAGCTACATTATACCGCCTGCTTTGCCGGCAAGCTGGAGTTCCACACAAAACCGTACGCCGGGTACGAATGATTTTACATCCACAACATCGACCACAAATTCGCCTCCGAACACAGTAGTTTCAACAAATGCACGTATAACTCAAAGTTTAATTTCCCCAACGGTAAATTTTTCAAACCGACTTGCAGATTCGATAAAATTTTTCGAGCGGCGTTCTTCTACGCATGATTCAGGATTGCTATTAGAAGCTTCAATAGACGGAGGTCTTAATTACAATATTGTAATCGGAGATACTTTAAAATATGCCGGACATACAAACTTTTTTCAAAGACGCTTTTCTATTCCGACAATATTAAATAATCAATCAAATGTCAGATTCAGATGGAGGGTCGTTGGAAACGGCAACGGCTCAACAGGCACAATAAGATTTGATGATATTGAAATATCCGTTAAGACATTACTGGATATCGGAATAATTAATATGAATTATTCCCCCTTGTTTCCTGTCAGAGGTGATACGGCTCAGATTACAATAACTATAAAAAATTTTGGCTTGCAGACAATAAATAATTTTTCAGTAAGTTATTACACCGACCTCAATACGGATTCCACGGCTCAGCCCGGTGAATTGTTTTTTTCTGGAAATTTCAATGTTATGCTGGGACAAAACGATACACTCAGAACATCTGTCAATCTCCCCTGGATGAATTTAAGCGAACTTCAGATGATTGCTCTGGTCAATCTAACAGGAGACGAGTTTCCGGCAAACGACAAAAAGATAATTAAAATACTTTACAGACAAAAAAAACATTCTATAATTGTTAATGAGATAATGTACAAACCCGCAGCGCCTGAGCCGGAATGGATCGAAATAATGAATGCTTCCGAAGACTCGATTAATCTGAAAAATTGGAAAATATCCGACAGTAAAACCTCTTCGCGAGCAGCAATTACAACGCAGGACAATTTTCTTAAGCCCTATAATTTTGCCGTGATAACAAAAGACACTACAAATTTATTTGAGGTAAGACCATTTATTCCGGGAAAAATTTTTACAACAACTTCACTTGCAACTTTTAACAACGATAGTGATGCAGTCGTGATTTTTGACCAGTTCGGTATAATTGTCGATAGTGTTTTTTACAGATCAAATTGGGGCGGGTCAGGCGGGCAATCATTGGAACGGATTGAATATTCTATAAGTAGTATCGACTCATCGAACTGGATTAGTTGTTTCGATTCATCAGGGGCAACTCCGGGCAGGAAAAATTATTCAACACCTCTTGAGAACGATTTACGCGCTATCCGTATCTATTCAACCGCAACCGTTCCTTATCAGCCGGCGAATATATTTGTAGTTATAGGAAATTCAGGTAAAAATCCGGTTGCATCTTTTTCGGTTCACTTATTTCACGATTTGAATTCTGATTCCATTCCACAGCAATCTGAAAAAACTGTTACGGACATCTTTAATGGAATTATTAATTATAAGGATTCTGTAAAAATAAAATTGACATGGCAGGAACCCGGCTTTGGGATTAAACCTTTAATCGCCCTTGTAGACTATAATACAGATCAAAGGATCAGTAATAATATTGCCTATACGAAGTTGTTTTTTAGCTATCCGGAAAAATCTTTAGTAGTTAATGAAATCATGTACGCCCCGCTGACAGGAAATTGTGAATATGTGGAATTATATAACCGTGCTCAATATTCCGTTTTAATGAAAGAGTGGAAATTACATGACATACCCGATAACTCCGGAAAAGCGAATGAATTTAAACTTGGCAATTCAAATATAATTGTAAATCCCGGAGAGTATCTCGTTCTTGCGGCAGATTCAGCATTATTTACTCAATTCACTTATCTGGCGGATCCATTTGAAAAATCCAAAATTCATATTTTTAATAAAAGCAGCCTGAGTCTGAATAACGAAGGGGATGCCGTCGTTATTAAAGATTTGGCATCTTCAAAAATTGACAGTGTTATGTATTCACCAAAGTGGCACAATCCCGAACTTAGCGACGTGAGCGGCAGAGCGCTCGAAAGAATAAATCACGATCTTCCCGCGAACGATCCTCGGAACTGGAGTTCGTGCGCAAATCCAATCGGTGGAACACCGGGGCGAAAAAATTCCATTCATGCGGAAAATATTCAGAGTTCCGCCTCTTTGATCTTTACTCCAAATCCTTTTTCACCCGATGGCGACGGGTATGAGGATCACTGTGTGATTTCTTATAATCTTTCTTCATCTGTTTCAATGATTCGCTTAAGAATTTTCGATGCGAAAGGACGTTTGATCCGCACTCTTGTTAATAATGAGCCGAGCGGATCTAGCGGACAAATCATTTGGGACGGGATGAATGATAACCGTGAGAAAGTACAAATAGGAATTTATATTGTTTTCTTTGAAGCTTTTGAAATTGGCGGAGGAACGCTCAACGTCCTGAAAGGAGCTTTAGTTGTTGCAACGAAATTATAATTTGAAAATAATTTTGGTGTTTCGTGTTGGGCGTGGTAAAAATAAATTAGTAATTGACTAATAAGTTGTTCTCTGTTTCGTAATTTTAACGTCTTGAAGTTGAGATGCCTTCACACGGATTTCTAATCTGTAATGTCTATAATAACCGATTGGTACCCACGAAAAATTCATTACCCAACAGTGAAGGTCACGGTCAATTTGTACACTCGGTGCTGAAATCTCTTTCCTTATTAAATCATAATTCCCGCTTACCCTGAATTTCCAGCTTTCGGTTAAATTAAAATCAAGCGAAGCACTGATATTGGCAGATCGGTTTTTAAAAGTTGGAACAAAACTTTCAGAAAAATTCCAGCTAAACGACAATTGCCACGGCAGGCTGAAATCGGGTTCTTCCCTCTGATACATATCGAAATATCCGCTTTGTGTTTCTGCTAATGTATCGATTTTAGCTTTAACCTCTTCTTTTTTCTTTCTTTCACCTGAGAGTGAGGTCGATAGGCTGATTGAAAAATTTTCGAGTCTGGCTAATTTTCCCTCGTTTATTAAAAATTTGTTTACAGCTCGTCTCGTAGTTTCATTAAATTGATATAAACTGAAACTGCTGAATCCGCTGAAATTTAACAGCTCTCCGATACTCGTGCGGTAACTTACTCCTATGTTTGAAAAATTTAAACTGTCGGCAGAAAAATTATAAGACATACCGGCATTGACATTTAACAGTTGAATTTTTCTTTCTTCTTCTCCCGATTTTGGTTTTAATTTCATTTCAAACAAATTACCAACTTCCAAGTTAGCAAGCATTTGTTTTCGTCCGATAGTAGTACCGTAAATTTGCTTCGAATAAGTCAAGCCCAGATTTGGAGAGAGAGTATGCCGAAAAGCATTAACGCCTAATATGTTCGGCTGTATGATTCCGTACAAGCGTGTACTTGTCGAAACTCCCGTTGACAAAAATCCCGATGCGAAGTGTTCTTCCTCCTTGACATTAATTAACGTACTATCTTCTTTACTTCCGGAAGGTATCTGACTATTTATTTGAGTTCGCTCATCCCTGAAAGAAAAATTCGGAGTCACAGTAAAATATCCGAATTTTGGAGAAATACTTATACTCGTTCCTTGATTCAATGTCAATCTCGTATCCCGTCTGAAATCTTCAACGTTGCCAAATAATGGGAGTGACCCGTTTTGAGTTCCTATGCGAATATTTGAAACCGTTACCGGAACCTTAGTTCTTGAATGTGAAAACTGAGAATTGTAGTTATATCCTATCTGCTCATACCAGTTGAGTTCACCGACCGCATTTTTCCGCCTGAACGGATAAGTTTGACTCCTGTTAAAACTGATTGCTGGTAATATTTCATCAATTCTTCCGTTGGTAAGAGTTTGAGTTCTGGAGATATTTATAGAACCGCTGTTCGATGTCCCCTCCCATACCTTCGACAAAGTAGCGTTTGAATAAATTGACTGTTGCAGGGCTTCGTAAAGATTATTTGTCAACCGGAAATTATTGTTGCTCATGAAAGAAAAATTTACATCAGCGCGCATTGTGGGATTGATCTCCTGATTATGTCTGATCTGTACATGATATCCTTCTTCAGTAAGATAATTCGGATCCCCCTTTTCTCCTGCGATAAAACGTTTATAAGTTCCCGAAATTCCTCCTGAAAATTCATACCTGAGTATGTATTTAAAATCTGTATTTAGAAGATAACTTCCGTTCGTATACCAGTCTCCATGAAGTGCAATATCTGTATAATCGCTCATCGCCCAAAAGTACCCGATTCTTTTTAGGAATCTGCCGCGTGTTGCATCCTCACCGTAAGCGGGAGCAAAGAATCCCGATCGCCTTCCGCCTTTGCTGGGAAAAACCCCGAACGGCAGCGCAAACACCGGAACATCGGCGATGTAAAAATAAATAGGTTCTGCAATTACCTTGTCCTTAACTATTAGTTTCATTCTCGGCGACATAAAATAGAAATGAGGATGTTCCTTATCGCAAGTCGTATATTTTCCGTCTTTTATGAATAATATATACCGGTCAATTTTTTTAACTTTACTCCCGTAATAGAAACCATCGTCAGCTTTTGTGTCGGCGAGCGTGATGTTTCCCTTTTGAGTTTTAAAATTATAAAGTAATTTATGCCCGTGAAATTCTTCACCGGCATCTATCATTATCGGATTTCCGGTAAACTTTACGCCGCTAGTATCCGATGTATCTACGATTCCCGTTGCATCCAATATTGCAGTATCCCAGTTTATGTTAATACGTTCCGATTTTAGTTCCATTAACCGGTATTTAATATTTCCGCTGCCGTATAACATCATTTTTCTGTTTTTTATCGAATAAATAATCGAATCGGTGGAAGTATACGAAATAACTGTGTCGATGCCGCTTCCGGCAGTAACTGTATCTTTTTGAATAATTGAGGGTTCAAATATTTGGGAAGATTCTGTCCTCAAAAGCGAATCATAAATTGCTTTTTCCTGTCCATTTATTTGACATACTGCAGAAAAAAATAAATATAATACAATTAAGTATTCGGTTAAGGTTATATATTTAGTTTTCAGATTCAAATTATCTATCCATTACTAAATTTGCCGCACCGAGAATACCCGCTGTATTTCCCAGTTTAGCCGGAATAACACGCACGTCATTTTTTATAGATTGAAGCACACGGCTTTTTACTCTATTTCTTATCTCATCGAACACATATTCACCTACTAAGGAAACGCCGCCGCCTATAACAGCAAGGCGTAAGTCGAGAATATTAAAGACAGATGCAATTGCAACTCCTAAAAAATTTCCTGCTTCCAATAAAATATTTTTTGCAAATTCATCTCCTTGTTCAGCCGCTACCGAAATTATGTACGGCTCAATCAAATCCATGTTTCCATTTACTAAACTTTTAATCGCGGATGGGCGAACATAAGGAATATTTGCCATTTTTTGTTTAGTTCGTTCCGACAGATATTTTTGACCGATATAGCTCTCAATACACCCGTAATTTCCGCAATTACACTTTGGTCCGTTTAAATCAATTGTTGTATGTCCGATTTCACCGGCTCCTCCCCCCGGGCCACGGTAAATTTTTCCGTCTAATATTATGCCGCCTCCGACACCGGTACCCCAAATGACAAACAGAAAATTTTTTTCTCCTGCGCCGGCGCCGAACTTTGCCTCGCCCAGAGCCGCTGCATTCGCATCGTTCTCAATAACGACGGGAAGATTAAATTCTTTTCGGATCACTTCACCTAAATCAATTTCATTCCAATCAGAAAAGTTAGGTGGATATTTCACTGTACTGTTATCCGGAGCCACAATTCCCGGCGCGCCTACTCCGATTCCGGTAATTGGAAATCCTTTATGATTATTCATCAACTCGCTAATCGAATAGAATACCTGCTGAAAAACCATACGGGGTCCTTTGTTGGCAAGTGTATCAACTTTTATCTGACTTAAAATTGAACCTGTGGGATCAACAATTCCTGATTTAATCGTTGTAGCCCCGATGTCGATTCCGATTGAAAAATTGTTTGTCATTTTCTCTTTTTCCAAAGTTGATTTAACCTCTCGCGAAAAGTTTTTTCTCTTCCGTTATCAGTCGGCTGGTAATATATCTTGTTCTTTAAATTATCTGGCAGGTATTGCTCTTCAACAAAATGATTTTCAAAATCGTGAGCATATTTATACTTATCACCGTATCCAAGTTCCTCCATTAATTTGGTAGGTGCATTACGCAGATGTAAGGGAACCGGTCCGTTTGGTAAATTCCTGACATCCCTCATCGCTTCGTCAATCGCTTTATATGAAGCATTACTTTTAGGGACCGTTGCGAGGTACGTGGCTGTTTGCGATAAGATAATTCTTGCTTCGGGCATTCCTAAATAATCAACCGCCGTAAAACAGCTTGTTGCTAATGTAAGTGCATAAGGATCGGCATTTCCGATATCTTCCGAAGCCAATACTATCATTCGGCGCGCAATGAATTTCGGATCCTCTCCCGCTTCAAGCATTCGGGCTAACCAATATACAGCAGCATCGGGATCACTGCCGCGGATACTTTTTATAAATGCGGAAATAATATTATAATGCTCTTCACCCGCTTTGTCGTATTTAATTGTTTTACGTTGAAATGCGGATTCTATTATTTTCGCTGTTATAATTTTTTCGCCTTCTTTGTCCGGCTCAACTAGCCGCACAGATGTTTCCAAGCCGTTCAACATAATTCTCGCATCACCGCCCGAAAGTAAAAATAAATGCTTTCTTACACTTTCACTTAATTTAACATTTTGACTTTTTAAATATTCGTCAAACGAAATAGAATTGTCCAAAATAATATTAAGTTCTTCGACACTTAAAGGTTCGAGAACATAGATACGACATCTTGATAATAGCGGCGAGATAACCTCGAATGACGGATTTTCAGTTGTCGCTCCGATTAAAGTAAGAACACCATCCTCGACGCTGTGAAGCAGTGCATCCTGTTGAGCTTTGTTAAACCGGTGAATTTCATCGATAAATAAAATAGTTTTTTTGTTCAGATGCTTACGGTTCTTCTCTGCTCTTTCGATAATATTCCTGACATCTTTTACTCCTGCGGATACAGCGCTTAGCTGAAAAAAATCTGAGTTTGTATGGTTTGCTATAATACGTGCGAGTGTGGTTTTTCCGCTTCCCGGCGGACCCCAAAAAATTATCGAAGGGACTTCATCATTCTCAATTAACTTGCGAAGCGGCATTTCTTCACCGAGAAGGTGCTTCTGTCCTACAAATTCATCCAACGCTTTTGGGCGCATCCGTTCTGCCAGAGGGGCAATGCGTCTTTGTTCTTTTTTATTTTTCTCTAAAAATAAATCCATCAATAATAGATTATTCGTCTTTTTCTTTCAATTTATAAACTTTTTCTCCCTCTTTTACCATATCGTATTTTTCACGCGCGATTTTTTCAATCATTTTTTTGTCCTTTTCTACAGCTTCGAGCTCTTCTCCCAGCTGTTTTTGCTCTTCTTCAGCAGCACGTACTTTCTCCTCCCATTTTGCATTCTCACTTTCAAGACGAATTCTTTGTAAAATTCCCTTATTACTGAATAATGCAAAAATTAATAAAAGTATCCCTATAATGATGAACCACCGAATAGTTTTGTTTTTCCATAATTTCTTTAAAAAACTGTCCGGTTTACGCCATTTGGGATTCTCTTTTCTGTAAAACTGATCATCCATAGCAAAAGAAATGTAACTCAAATTTCAAGACTTTGCAAACACCCTTTTTACAATCTGACAGAGGGTCTGTTGAAAATAAGTTCAACCTCTGTCCCGCGTTTGCGTTCAGAAATTAAACTGAATCCTGAAACCGACATCAGTGCCATTAAGTCAGCAACGGATTTATTAAACAGAGGAAGAATATTTTGATGCAATTCAATTTGTACTAAGCGGAGTTTGGGAGTTGATAATATTTCTTTCATCCCCTCAAGAACATTAATTTCAGCTCCTTCGACATCTATTTTAACAACGTTAGGGAGACATGCCACGCCATTCTGAACGACACTATCACCTGTATGTATTATTACGGTTTTTCCATTTTTTGATACCGGAAAATCATCGCGTGCGACTAAACTGTGGGTACCTACATTTGCCGAATTAGAAAGATGCAAGTATCCCCTTCCATCTGCATTACTTAAAGCAAAACATAGAGGAATAATATTTTGGCAATTATTTAATTGAATGTTCTTTTTTAATAATTTGTATGTTTGAATTTCGGGCTCGAAAGAAAATACCTTGCCGGTACTTATTTTTTTTGAGGTGAACAGAGAATAAATCCCATAACTTGCACCAATATCCCAAACAACATCATCGTCTCTTAACTCATTCAGGAAAAAAGACAAAACTTCTTTTTCTCCCAACAGGGAATTGACATCTTCTAAAATCGTAAAAGTAGGTGTTCTGAAAACGACTGTGATATCCTCAAAATTTATTTTACTTTTTTTACCGAATAAAAATAAATAATTGTAGATCGTTCGAACAGGTTTATGAAGTCCGATTTTATTTAGAAATTCTGATATCCTATACTTAATCATTTTTATTGCTGTTTCGTATCAACCAAAATAATTCAATCCACCGGTGCCTTCATCCCCCACGATAGATTATCATTATAGTGAAAATCGATTATTCTATTTTCGGAATTTCCTGACGAGAAATAATTCCCCCTATGACCAGTCCAACAAATATCCATCCGGCTAACAAATCAACAATCATTGCGGTTGTGTATTTAAATGGGACCAGCATCCAATTCCATTCTACAAGGTAAACCGCCACAGAAGCGAAAACTGCCAGGGATGCAACAAACGACACACGTGAAAAATATGATTGAGAAACAGCCGTACTGCGCGATAAAAACCACGCAGCCAATAATGCTGATATTATATTGATAATGAATCCTGAAATAAATTCCTGCATCATCATCGGATCCGACCCTTTCGGGCGATAAAATATGGTAGCAATCGGTCCTTTCTTATACTTCTCTTCCCATAATTTCATTGCTAATTCCTGCTCTTCTCCTTTCAAATCTTGAGAATAATAAGGAAGCGTATAAACTCCTTGTTTGCTAATAGTCTCTGATAAAACAGCGGCTATTTTATCCTCCTCCGGAATATGTTTAATTGTATCCTTGTGTAATGGTAAAACCATCCACGACAAAACTCCCCATAGTGTTAAAACTATTCCACCCAAGATTCCACTAAGAATTATTCTTTTCATAATACCTCCATGTCAATTGAATTTTATTTTAAATGCAATTATTTAATTTTTTTATTCTCGGAATTGAGCTTAATTTCAGGATTGATTTTGCTAAGTTGCTCAATGGCAGGTTTTATGAACCTGTCCCAATTATATCTGTCCGTTGCCGGTGGCGCACCTTTGAGATATTGCGTTAAATCTACATTAGTTGTGGTTATATAAATTTTCACATTTTCAACCGTATGCAAAAAAGAATTCACTTTCTTGTTTAATTTCTCATCAGGAATTTGTTCCAAAAAGCGCCCCTCTTTTACCTTATCTTCTAGTTGAGAAAATATTCCTTCCAACTCACTGCGTTTCGACTCGTATGCCGTTTTCCATTCTTCCGATTTCCTTTTTTCAAAATATCGGGTCTCGCTATCTCTTATTTTTTGAATAAGTTGGTAAACATCGGACGCCAATTCTGAAAGGCGTTTTTCAGAACCTGAATTTATTCCGACAATCAATATAATAATTAATAAGTATTTCATGTTTGATTATTCACCCTTTATATAATGTGCTATTGCCTTTTGTATTTCATCTTTATTGACAGGTTTAATAAATACTTCTTTCACACCTTCGGTTAAGAGCGAAGTTGCGTCGGCTTTAGATTCATATGAAGTAATTATAATTACAGGAATATCTTTAGTCTGTGACTGATTTCTTAATTCTCTTATTAATCTCAATCCATCCATTCCCGGCATAGCGAAATCTGCCAAAATCAGAGTAGGTACATGTGACATCGCAAGCGACATCCCTTCGTACCCGTCGCTGGCTTCAAGAATGAGAAGATTCGGAAATAACTGTTGAATATAAACCATCGCTAACGAACGATCACCTTTGTTATCGTCAACAACTAAAATTGACTTTCGGACAGACGGTAATGTAAAAATAAATGAAGTTCCTTGATTTAGTTTACTCTCAGCAGCAATTGTACCACCATGCTTATTTACAATTTCTCCGCATAGTGTCAAACCTAAACCGGTTCCTTCTTCCCCGGCTGTACCCTGAGTAAAAAATTTTGAGTCGATGCGAAATAGTTTATCAAAATCTTCTTCCGGTATCCCGACACCTGTATCTCTAACTGCGATTTTCACAAAACGGTTTTCGATTTCTACAACATCCACCCAAACCTTTCCGCCCGCCGGTGTAAACTTTATTGCATTTGACAATAAATTACCGAGAAGTTGGAGTATTAAATTTTCATCACCGTTTACTATTATTTCATCTGTTATGTCCGAATACAACTGAATATTTTTTCGTTTTGCATTACCAAGAAGTGAAACTATTGCTGATTCAACAGTACGCCTAAGGTCCATCGGTTTTTGTTCAAATCTCACACGACCTGTTTCAAGCCGCGACCAATCGAGAAGATTATTCAGTAATCGGAGTTGTTGTTCTGCCGCTTGTTTAATAAAAATGAGAAATTCATTTCGTTCTGCGTGTGAGAACTCTGCTTTCTCATCTAATAAAAAATCTACAAATCCTAAAATACTATTAAACGGGGCGCGCAAGTCATGCGATATTATTGAAAATAATTTATCTTTTTCCGCATTGAGTTTTTTTATCTTATCTTCAGCTTCTTTTCTTCTCGAAATATCCTGGATCATTCCTTCGTAAAACAATATATTCCCTTCCAGATCCTTTACTGTCCGGGCATTCTCCAAGATTATAATTTCCCGACCGTCTTTTGTTCTGACTTTTAACTCATAGTCGATAACTTTACCGTCGCGTTTTATTACGGTTTGAAAAGCCAATCTATCGTTCGGGTCGGAGTAGAGGGTGCTTGCTATATCGATACTTTTTAATTCCTCCAGGCTTTGAAAACCGAACAATTGCAAAAAAGCTCTGTTTGCATTAATAATTTTACCTTCGACAGATGATTGATAAATACCTTCAACGGCGTTGTCGAAAATACGGCGATATTTTTGTTCAACCTCAATCGCTGCGCGCTGATGCTTAAGCTCTTCTGTAATATCCCGTTTGATCTCAACAACATTTATTAAATTACCGAATTCATCATATACCGGATTAATAGACAATTCTTCATCATAAACTGATCCATCTTTTTTCCGGTTTTTAATAATTCCTTGCCACGATTTTCCTTTTAAGACTTGCTCCCAAGCTTCATTAATATATTTTTGAGATTCCTTATCCGTACCCAAGATTTCACCGGTTTTACCGATAATTTCATATTTAGAATGTTGAGTAATTTTTTCAAACGCTGTGTTTACATATTGAATAATTCCGTTCTTATCGGTTATCATAATCATTTCAGAAGTTTGCTCGAGTATCTTAGCAAGCATCTGGGTTTCCTGTTCGACAATCTTGCGCAATGTAACATCGCTACCGATGCCTTGCAAACCGACAACAGTATTTTCATCTAGCAACAACGAAACATTTTGTCCAATCCACTTAGTTTTTCCGGCGTTCGTAATAATTGGCAAATCAACGAAGGTTTGTTTGAACTTGTTGTTAATCTGATTATTATAATGATCCTTTATGTAGTCCGAATAATCCGCATGAACCATTTCGTACAAACTGCGGGATAAAAGTTCTTTTTCCTGAAATCCTGAAAATTTCACAAAATAAGGATTTACGTAGGTAAATTTCCCCCGGTTATTGATACGATAAATTACCGATTCAGCGCCTTCAACGATATCCGAATAAAAATTCTTTTTGTTTATTTTTGACATAACACTCTAATCGTTAGTTCATCACTTTCAATCTTCTCAGATAAGCTCCTGTTTCGAGTGATTTGCCGGTAGCATTTCGGATCCTTACCTGCCAATCCTCCAATTCACCATCATGATAAAGATATCTGATAAGCCAATCCGCAACCAACGGAGAATTCAACCTCCCTGAGCCGAATTTATTAATCAATACTTCGAATACCTGGCTGGCAATCATCTTAGATAAAACATAGTTATGGAAATAGCACGGGTACATAGTATACCATATTGAAGATGCAAACCTTGTAGGAATGTCCTCTTCAGGTTTTATAAGCAGGTATTTTTCGTACATAACTTTTTCGAGAGAATCTAAGTCCTGATCGGGATTTTTATACATTTCGTATTCGAAAAAGAAATCCTTAAGCATTCTGCGCAGATAGTAAACGTCTTCAAATGATCGGGTGGCAAGATATTTATCCACATCATCATGAGATATTTTCAGATACATTTCCATCCATTCAGGATCATTTACAAATTCTGCCATTAAATCAGCAAGACCCTCTGCATAAGCGGCATTGAATGAGCCGGGAATCCATTCATATCCTTTCAATATAGGATATTCAGCCTGTACATTCACACAGTGCAACGCATGTCCGTATTCATGAAATGCCATGTTGTAAAATCGTTTCCCATGATATGGATTTACGATTAAACGTGAATCGGCAGGAATTTTGATTCCGACGTTTAAACCGCCGAAAGGAATATCTCTTACTATCCGTTTGATAGGGAGAGAATCGGAGTTGAATCCGATCCGGTTAGTGAAATTATCTATTACTCTAAATATTGAATCTTTAGGAAAATAATTATCAGAGATCGAAGACCAACGGTAAACAGCTGCATCAAAATCCCAAACTTTAAAATCTCTGACCTTTATTTTTTTTTCCGACGAGACAATAAATTTATCAAATATATCCCTCGACTTCATCTCCAATTCGTTCATTGTATTTAAAAGCCAGTCTTCTCTGATTGTCTGTAAACCGAGCATTAAAGAATAATAATTCGAATACCCGAATGCTTTCGATTTTTCATTCCGAATTTTCACCAAAGTGATTAAGTCGTTTTTGACTTCGTTCGACAAACCGGCAGGCAGCGTCCAGTAACTTTGTCTTCGCTTCTGGCTGGTTTCTGTTCGGAGGTTATTCGAAATCTCTGCATTTGTTATCGGTTGACCTGCATAATAATATTTATAATTCGAAATTTTATGCTGAATTTTATTCTCGTAATAGGAAATGGTGGAGTCGGAATAAATGGAACCGCCGATAAAACACTTATCCCATATTTCAAGCCGTCTTGCAAGAAGCTCATCAGCCAACGAGCCCGACCTATTAAGCCAAAGATTAATAATGTTCTTGGTTAAAGTATCCTGAAAAATAATTTTAAATTTTTCCTTTGCAGCTTCATTGTCAGCGTTTCCCTCTTGAGAATAAAAATTCCAATATGCCTGACCAAGCTGAACACAGGCATCTTCATACTTAAGTTCTAAAGTATCCATAAACAAGAGCAATTCATCTTTAGATGAAATTTTTTCTTCTTTTGTACATGAGAAAAAAAGGAGTGGAACAATCATAATAACAATTGGTAATATTTTTAAGCTCAGCATCAAGAATCTCCGAATTGGATACATTTTTTTTACCATTAAAAATAATCAAAAATAATCACATTTTAAACTATTCAAAGGACTTTTTTTACAATACCATTTCACTGAATAGTTATATTTAAACTATCAATCTGCAAGTTTTGAAAATTATCTATAGGTCTACCGTCGTTTCTTAGAATCTGGAGTTTATCCTTGTTTATGGATAACTGAATGTTTCCGGTTGCAACTGCTTTTGCCTTTATCTTAAATACCACTCCACTCTCATTCGCCGTAAGATCGCTATTTTTCCAATAAGATATCGCACCGCTTACCCGTCCGATAGGTTGGTCAACTTTCTTTATTACCAATGCAGAATCCAAGGACTTAAAGTATGGACCGATTATAATTTTATCTTCATTAGTTATTTCTAATTTGGTTTGATCGTAGGATATTTCAACCGCTGTACCGAAAACGCCGGTAAGATTATAAAAAATTAATCGTATGTCTATCTCGCTGTTTAAATTATAGTTCGTCTTTTCCGAATACAGCGATACGGCAAACCTGGTGCTTGGCGGATATGAAAAATCTTCCTGTGGAGGTACAGGCCCAACCGGATTCTTACTGCATCCTGTAAGAATTAATGATATGACTACAAAAAATATTAGTATTTTACTCACCGCACCAAAACCATTTTTGTTTTTAATTTAATTGATTGTGAAGAAATGGTAAAGATATATATTCCGCTTGAAACCTGTTTACCGTCAGAGTCAGACCCATTCCATCTGTATAAATAATATCCTGACAGAATATTTGTCTTTTTATCACTTTTTATTATTCTGCCATTAATATCATAAATAATTATTTCAATAAAATCCGAATCGCGCGGAATACCGTAGACAATTTTTGTCTCTGAATTAAACGGATTAGGATAATTTTGCTCCAATATCCAATCATCAGGCACATCGACTAATGTTGATCGATACTGCATAATTTCTCTTTGCAATTCAATGTTTGGCTCGGTCGAAGGTGACTTTCTCAAAATATCTAAAAGTTCTTCGCACACCTTGAGTTTATCGTTATACGGTGGAATTAACTGCCCTCGGCTATACCTCCAGTTTTGAATTATTCCCAACACATCTCTCGAATCGACAGTTCCGTTTCCATCACAATCAGCGTAAGCGGCTTCAATCGGCAAGAAGGCTCCGCTTAGAGTCTGTGGAGACCAGTTGAGCGAAGCATTAATCCTTGGTGATCCTAATTGTCTGTAAAATCTCCCAATCGGCAGAAGGTCTCTTGCATCAACATCTTTGTCATTATTCGAATCTCCCGGATAAATCGTGTCCAACGGAATTACAAACGTAAGTGGCTCGTTTGTTTTAAACATGCCTCGTCCGTGTGTTGCAGCAAAAACATGTCCGTCGTTACGTAAATCCAAATCTGCAATTACCACATTTGCCATGCCGCCATTAATTTGTACCCAATTTATTCCACCGTTAGCAGTTTCAAATATTCCCAAATCTGTTCCGACAAGTAAATTCAAGGGATTGGTAGGATTTAATATTATCCGGTTTACAGGAATGTCGGGCAGATCACCGCTTACATCTGTCCATGTTTGTCCCTGATTTGTCGTCCTGTAAATATGCCCCAGTGTGGATGGCGTATTCGTATTATATCCGGAATAACCAACCCATACACGGTTGAGATTAGATTCGTCAATTGCAAAACTCGTTATGTATCTATTTGGTAATGGAGCTTTACTGACGGTTGACCATGTAGTTCCTGTATTTGTTGTCAACATAACGCGCGAGTTCGATGTTACACTTCCATTTGTCCCGACAAAAATTACGGATGAATTTCCTTTAGCAATCGTTATCGCCGAAATTTTCGCTCCTGATTCTCCAGTTCCGTCTCCGGTCAAATCACCGCTTATATTTGTCCAGGAAGTTGCTCCGTTTGTTGAACGGAATAACCGGTAAGTTCCCGCAACCAATGTAGTCGGAGTGTTTGGATCCATTACCAAAGGTGCAATAAATAAAACTCTGTCTGTAGTTCCATCGGTAGCACCGCTTTTAGTCGGTATACCGTTCATTGATTTGACCCACGTTGCACCGGCATTTGTCGATTTTTGAATATTTAAATTTATATATTCTGTATATACGATACTTGGATTTACAAAATCTACAGCAGTTGCCCCGCCGTCACCGCCGAATACCATTGTCCAGTTCGGCAGGATTGCTGATTTTACTGTTCCGTTATCCTGAGTTCCTCCATAGAAAATATTTAATGTAGGATGAATTGCTCCGCTATAGAATTGGGTTGTTGAAAATCCGTTATTTAATTCGGTGAATGAAGACCCTCCGTTTGTTGATTGAAACACACCACCGTCGGTCCCGAAATACATTGTCGAAGAATTCATAGGGTGAAATTTAATAACGTGATGATCAACATGTATATAACCGTATTGTGATGGTGGATAACCGAATCCAATCATTGACCATGCAACACCGCCGTTTGTTGATTTATAAAGATTTACACCGCCGGCAAACACAACATTAGCGTTTTGAGGATGAACAGCTATTACGTTATTATACCAGCCCTGTCCTCCCAAATGTGATCCTGTCAGGATCGGATCGGAAGGTTTTCCCACTGAAAACCACGAGTTGCCACCGTTTGTCGATTTTTGAATGCTGTGTGTGTAGTGTGTCGTCATCGAATCGAGTGAAGCATATAATATATTCGGATTACTTTTTGAGATCGCTAATGAGATTCTGTTATAACCGGAAGTAGGAAAACCTGTTGAAAGTTTTATAAAAGTACTCCCTCCGTTGGTAGTTTTATATATTCCATCAGTTGACAGATTTCCGTAACAAACATAAAAAACAGAAGGATTAGCTGAATCAGCCGCAATTTGTGTCGCTCTCGAACTTGTGCCTTGATGCAAAAAACTCCAACTATTTCCCGCATTAGTCGTTCGGAAAAGACCCTGATTGGTTGCTGCGTAGATAATATTAGTACTGTCGGACCTAAGATATAAATCATTAATAAAATAGTGTGCTGTTTGACTGTTGATGAAATTTTTTAATATAGTCCAAGTAGATCCGCCATTTGTAGATTTTAGCACACCGTCGCCACGAACTGCATCATAGTTAAAAAATCCTTCCCCCGTTCCGGCATAAATTATATTATTATTTCCGGGATCAATTACTATCGATGAAATTGCCAAGTTAGGCGCATCGTCCGTTATGGGATCCCATGACGATCCCGAGTTAGTAGATTTAAAAATCCCCCCGCTTACACTTCCGGCATAAATTATTGATGGATTTAGGTTTGATATAGCAATTGACCTGACTCTTCCGCCGATATTGTGGGGTCCGACACCGCTCCAAGTCCTGTTTTTATTGTTTGATTTTGAAAAATTATGAGTGTAGATATGTTCTATAGCCCGTTCACGCCAGTCGTCGGGAATTACATCCTGAGGAAATGCCCTTTGTTCATAAAACCACTTTATCGCCTGACCTGGTTGATCGGATTTGGGCAGCCCGGATTTAATTCTATTCACCGACTTTGCTGGAATGTTTCCCGAAAAAAAAGTTGTTGCATTTTTGTTATTATTAAATTGTAACAGGAAAGAAAAAATGAAGCAACAAATTAAAATACCGGCTTGAAAATATTTTTTTTTCGACTTAAAATTCATCAGACTTACCTTCGGGTATATTCTGAAACATTTCAACAGCCGTAATATACCATTTAAAATCCGGAGTCAAGGTTATGTTACCGATGAAGAAACCCCCTTTTTTGATTTTTCTCAGGTCATGTAATTTTTTGTTGACCGGATGGGATAAATCCGGAATTTTATTTTCGTTAAAAATATATCTCGGTTGTAATTCAACAACCCGACCGGGTTCCGCTACGGTTTCTTCAAACCGCTCGGGAATGGCGGTCTGCAGAGTAACCACCAATTTATAATTCAAATCATCCAATAAGAATACAGAATCTATAACCGCTCCAACGAGTGTGCTGTTGTCCTTAATTGTATTCGGCGCTTGTTGTTTAAAACCCATCTCAGAACCGGATGAGTCTTCGGATTTTAACGCCTCTTTATTTGATTGGCAACCTGTCAAATAAATAATCAAAAACAGAATAATAGTTTTCATTTTTTTCTCTCAATTACTGTGAATATCCAAACTAATTTTTTAAAAAACAAGTTTCAGGTTCCTGCCCGGTTTTTCAAATCAATTGCAAATTTCGTATTTTTATCATATTTTTACACGAATGAATAAAATTTTTCATCAACCGGAAAAAGCCCTCAACGAAACTTTTGGCGCAAGAATATCATTATTAATTGTTTTCTGCGGTTCAATATTTTGGCTCGGCGGATTAAACGTTCGCGACATAATCAGTAATGATATTCTAATTATGGGTACTCTTGACTTTATTCCGAACATTAACCCGATGATCGAAAGGGCTGTGTTCGGACTTATCGCAAAAAGTTCGATCCTGATTTTGATCTCTTACACAATTGTTTGGATTTCCGGAATTGTATATTTATCCAAAACTAAATTAAAATTCAAACAAAACGGTTGGCTTCTGATGAGTGCTATATTATTCTACTTGTTTACTCCGGTTGAAATTTATACTTTTGTATTGGACAGTAAAATGATCTATATGGATTTATTAGGACAAGGAGACCTCGTTGAATTTAGAAAATTACTGATTCACAGATTAGCCGCATTGGCAGGAGCTTCACGAATCGCTCAATTATGTTATTATACAATAATTTTCTTAGTAGTCTTTCAACCACTAAAGCATAGAACTGAATTAATATGAATTACGCAGTATTATTAAAGGATTTAGAAGATATAGCCCTAAAGCTGGAAATTAAGGTACGTTATGAAAAAGGAAATTTTGACGGAGGTTATTGTATATTGAGGGATCAGAAAACTTTAGTTGTTAATAAAAAATTATTCGACAACCGAAAATCTTCAATTCTTGCACGAGGATTGAGCGAGTTCGGATTTCAGGATATCGAGATGAAACCGATGGTACGCCAGTTCATTGAAGATGAGATAGCAAAAGCATCAAAGGGAAAATAAAATGATAAAATCTGTTGTATTCGATTTAGATAATACTCTGGTCGATTTTATGGCAATGAAACGGAAAGCAGTCGATGCGGCTGTAGATTCAATGATAGACGCAGGTTTAGGAATTTCGAGCGAAGAAGCTCATGAGCGAATTAATGCGATTTATAAAGAGAAAGGAATTGAATTTCAATTCGTTTTCGACCAGCTCCTATATGACATTTTTCAGAAAGTAGATTACAAAATTTTATCGGCAGGAATAATTGCTTACCGTCGTGCGCGGGAAGCAGCCTTAGTGCCATATCCTCATACGTATATGACATTAATAGAATTGGTTAAGCGAGGATTAAAACTCGCAGTCGTATCCGATGCCCCGGCGCGTGAAGCATGGCTAAGGTTATGTTACCTGAATCTGCACCATATATTTGATTGTGTTGTAACTTTCGACGACACCGGGGAAAGAAAACCAAGCCCTGTTCCGTTTAAAAAAGTTTTGGAATGTTTATTTGTAAAACCGGAAGAAGCGCTAATGGTTGGTGATTGGGCTGAGCGCGATATGGTAGGCGCAGCTAAGGTCGGAATGAAAACCGTCTTCGCCCGGTACGGCGATAACTTCGGAACAATAGATTCGGGAGCTAATTACGATATTGATGACATACAAAAAATATTAGAAATTGTCGATTTCGAAAATAATAAATCAAACGGTTAATATGATATCAGGCACTGGAATAGATATAGTTGAAATTTTGCGTTTTAAAAAAACTATCGATGACTGGGGAGATCACTTTTTAAATAAAATTTTTACCGAATCGGAACTTAAGTATTCTAAGACAAAAAAGAATTTTATACAACATCTTGCAGCCCGTTTCGCAGCAAAAGAAGCGGTAGCCAAAGCAGTCGCCACAGGTTGGCAGAGCGGTTTCAGATGGAAAGATGTTGAAGTTTCCAACGATGTTTCAGGAAAACCGTCTGTTAAGGTATCAGGAAAATTAGCAGAAATTTTAGTAAACCATGAAGTTCACATTTCTCTTTCACATTCAGAGGGTGTTGTCGTGGCAATGTGCATTATCGAGTCAAAACTTTAAAATGTTGCCTTTAAACCATAATTTTGTTATTTTCATATGAAAATATAGAAGCGAGCATCTTATGAAACAACTCGGAATTAAAAAGTTATATTATTCTATAAGCGAAGTGAGTAAAATTGCAGACCTTGAACAATATGTTCTGAGATACTGGGAATCAGAGTTCGAGCAGCTTAGACCTTCAAAAAACAGAGCCGGCAACAGAATATATACTAACCGGGATATTAAACTTATTTTGCATATTAAGAAACTTTTGCGAGACGAAAGATACACTATCGAAGGAGCAAAACAAGTTTTAGTCAGTTACGATCCGGAAGAGGGAGAAGGCGAACAACTCGAATTAATCCCGTCGATACCGAATAGTCAGGATGCCGCTCCGGTAAAACAGGTAGATAATCGATTACGGAACGATCTTGTTGAGATTAAAAAATTTTTTGAAGAACTTTTAGTAAAGTTAACGTAAGCCGCTTCAATGCGGGCTTGGTTTTAAATAAAGAAAATCACAAGTTCATTGAAAATTTAATAGAGACTTCTGAAATATTGTTTCTCGCAAAGGCGCAAAGAGCGCTAAGGTTTGATTTTTGAACATAACAATTCCTTTGCGAGCTTTGCGAGATGTATTGTTTTTAATTTTTTCAGAGTCTCTCTAATAATTACTCGGAACGTAGTCCCGTGTAACTGGATAAACGCAGCTTCCGAAGGAATCACTTCGTGACCGGCTAGCGCACTTGCGAGTAGAATTTACTTGTGGAGTATTGGCTTTATATATTACAGAGCAAAATGACCGGAAAATATTATATTGGTCAGACAAATAATCTTGAAGAAAGGCTTAGGCGGCATAATCGCGGTGCTTCAAAGTTTACAAAAAGTGATCGCCCATGGAAAATCGTTCATTTTGAGAAATATTTAACAAGAAGTGACGCAATTGTCAGATAAAGATTTTTAAAATCCCCTAAAGGTTATTTGGAACTAAAAAAGATAAAAGAAAATTTTAATATTACTCGGAACGTAGCGCAGCCCGGCTAGCGCACTTGCTTGGGGTGCAAGGGGTCGCGGGTTCAAATCCCGCCGTTCCGACAACAAGAAGGGGCTGTCTCAAAAGTGAGTCAGCCTCTTTCATTTTTTTATAGGAAATGAAA